>JACQQK010000001.1 GCA_016207065.1 Nitrospinota bacterium | reverse complement strand
GGGCGATACCGGAAAACATCGGCCACAAGACCAGCAAGCCCATCCGGCAGTTCATCACGGCGGGAAGCGCGGACGAGACGGTCCCGGACCACAGCGTGTTCCGGGAACAGTTCGTGGCGGCGCTGGAGGGCGAGGCGGACACGGACAAGGACGGCTACGTGACAGGGGCGGAGTTGGGCGAGTTTCTGCACAAGACGGTGGTGAACTATTCCAGGAGCGCCCAACACCCGCAGTACGGGAAGATCCGCGATCCCCGGCTGGACAAGGGCGACTTCGTGTTTCCGCTGAGGACGGCCGGATTGGCGCCGCCGGGCGCCGGGCAGGCCGACCTCCCTCAGGAACGTCAAAGGCTTGAAGATGAACGCGCGCAATTAGAAGCAGAGCGGAAAAAACTGGAGGAGGAGAAAAAGCGCATGGAAGTGGCGAGCCTGCCGCGCGTAAACTTCGATGCGGGATTGGCGGCTTACAACCGCAAGGACTACGCGGCCGCCCTCCGCAATTTCAAACCCCTGGCGGAGCAGGGAAATGGCGACGCGCAAGTCTGGCTTGGGCATATGTACGAAAACGGTTTCGGAGCGCCGCAAGACCTGGAGCAGGCCACGGCCTGGTACCGCAAAGCCGCGGAGCAGGGACATGCCGGCGGCCAATACCACCTTGGGTTAATGTACGAATTTGCCATGGGCGTGCCGCAAGACCTGGACCAGGCCATGGCTTGGTACCGCAAGGCCGCCGATCAAGGGCATTCCGAAGCCATGAGCTTCTTGAAAAACGCGGAGAAAAAACGCCTGGAGACCGCCAGCCTGCCGCGCGGAGACCTGGCGGCGGGAAAGGCGGCTTTCGAACGCAGTGACTTCGCGGCCGCCCTCCGCAATTTCAAGCCCCTGGCGGAGCAGGGAAACGCCGAGGCGCAATTCCGCGTTGGGGTCCTATACCACCTGTACCATAAGGAGATGGGAACGCCGCAAGACGATGCGCTGGCTGTAACCTGGTACCGCAAGGCCGCCGAGCAGGGACATGTCGGCGCGCAAAACAACCTTGGGGACATGTACTTGGGGGGCCGGGGCGTACCGCAAGACAATACGCAGGGCGTGGCCTTGATCCGCAAAGCCGCCGAGCAGGGATATGCGGCGGCGCAAAGGCATCTTGGGACTCTGTATGAGGGCGGCTCGATCATACCGCGAGACCTGGAACAGGCCAAAACCTGGTACCGCAAGGCCGCCGAGCAAGGGGATTTTCTCGCCGCGGAATTCTTGAAGGGTTTGATGAAGGGCCGCTGACGCGCCTCCCTTTTCGTACCTTGCGTCTTTGCGGTTCATGTTATTTGAATTTCTTAACCTATGAACGGAGGAGTTTCTTGTATGCAGTGTGTTGAGCTTATTGACAATATTGTTCGCGACAGACTATCCGCCACGCATGTGGAAATCATCGACGAGAGCCATCTGCATCGCGGGCACAAAGCGGCGGGCGGGGCGGGGCATTACCGTTTGACGGTGGTCTCCCCGAAGTTTGAAGGCGTCAACCTGATCGACCGGACGCGCATGGTGTACCAGGCGCTCGACGAACAGATCAACGGCCAGCCCAAGTTGATCCACGCCCTGCAGATCAAGGTGTTCACTCCCCAACAATGGCAGGAAAGAAATTAATTCCGATTGGCCTGTCACCGTCAACTCCTCGCCCGGTCTCATCGTCAACCCATTTCCCAGACTATTGAACCTCATGGCGTTTTTTCTTCTCAGGTAAGGTTATTCAATTAAACTCGACCTACTGAAGAAGGGAAAAAATCCTGGTGGGAGAAAATCGGATAATGGATTTGGGAGACAAAGCCATGCATCGTCTTTCTTGTTCGGAAATATGGGGCGGAAATCGAGAAATTGACGCCGATATTTGCGCGGGCCCCTTGATGGCTAGCGTTTTTTCCCGGGGAGTAAACGGCGGGAGAGGCGGGGATATTTATTATTTTAGCGTTTGCGGTAGGAACAACGTTGCGCGGATCGCTCTGGCGGACGTTGTGGGACATGGACAAGCGGTGAGCCAGACAGGCCAGTGGTTATACGATGCCATGTCTCTGCGAATGAACGAGATGGTTGGGCGAGCTATTTTAGGCGACTTGAACAAATTGGCCAAGGCGCGCGGTCGCCGGTTGATAACAACAGCCGAAGTTATCACCTTCGACAAAGGCGACTTCAAGTTGCATTTTGCTTATGCGGGGCACCCTCCGTTGTTGATAAAACGCCAAGACCAACCGGGTTGGCGGATAGTTTCCTTGAAGACCCCTTCCCCTACCGGCGATATACCGCTGGGAATTTTGGAAAACGTCCAATATGACGAGGAGTTCATTCATTTGAAAAGCGGGGATGCGTTATTCTTATACACCGATGGGGTGATCGAGGCCGTCGGTAAGGACGGCCAACGTTTTGGGGTGAAGCGCTTGTTGGAAGTCTTGGGAAACCAGCCGATCAACCAACCTATTGGATTGAAACAGGCCGTTCTGGATGAGTTAATCCGGTTTACCGACGGAAATTTTCAGCATGACGACATGACCTTGATGGCGATTAGAATTTCCTGATATGTCGCGTCATGGGTCCTGAAAACTCTATCCGATAAGCGATTGGCGAGAGTCGAATGATTCTGGCGATTTACGCTAAGAAGGTTTTCCCTTCGAAATTTATTCCCGGTAGATTTCCAGTTCCTCGCAGTTTTTTAGGTTTTCGGATTCCGTGAGGAGTTTGTAGCCGACGTCGCCGAACTGGTTCTTGTAGAGGTCCAGTTTGATCAGTTTTTTGCTGTTGGGCGACTCGGCGAAGGCCCGGGCCCCTTCGTCGCCGATCACGTTTCCGAACATGGACAGGATTTTGAGTTTCGGCAGTTTCCCGGAGTTGGCGATGGCGGCGGCGCCGTCGTCGCCGATCTCGTTGTGGTTCAGGTTCAGGTTTTCCAGGTTCCCCAGGTAAGGAGAGTTGGCCAGGGCTTCCGCCCCCTCGTCGCCGCATTGATTGTTGGGCATGACGAGGACTTTGACGTTCGCCAACTCGGGTTTTTTCGCCAGTTCCATCGTGCCTCGCAGACCGAGAAATTTTTCCCGCAGGTTCAGGATTTCGCCGTTTTCCGAGATGTTTTGCTTGATCAGGTCGTCTATCTTGCTCATGGGTTTCTCCCGCTCCATCAAAATCTCCGCAATGAAGATCGAGTTGTATTTTTGATGAAGTTATTTTATCAGATTTGCCCGGAGGGTGGGGTTAATCCTTGAAAACGGCGCTCGGTCATCAGTCGGCTGGACAATAAAAAAAGCCCCGTCTTACCCAGACGGGGCTTTTCAGTAATATCGGTTTTCGATCTGGAGAACCCTAGATCAAAGGAGCGGGTCGAGGAACATTCCGTCCTTTTTCCAGCTTTCCACCTCTTCCTTGGTCGGAACGGGCGGTACGGGTTTCTTTTCAGCCCGTTTGTCCAAGGGATCGTGGAAGGTCTTGGCGTAGGCTTCGGCTTTCCACAGGTAGAGGTGGGGGAAGATCGTGCCCCACGGCGCCATGGGGGTTTCCGGGACACCGCGAGTTACACGCTTGTACCATAAGGCGTCGGGCCACTCCTTGAGCGGTTTTTCGACATGGTCGCCGGGGACCTTGGTCGTGTCCTTGCCGTCCGCGTTTCGGAAGTCGAACGCGCCGGTCATCATGGGGATGCCGTCCTTGCCGTGGCAGACGGAGCAGTTGAGACCCTCGGTCGCCGGCTCGACCCCTTCAAATACGGTTTTGCCCTGCTCGATTATCTGGGGATCGTCCCACCAAGTCCATTGCTCGCCGAATTTGCCTTCCACGGGGATGTGGGTCGGATCGCGCATGGTTCTCATATAGGCGACCAAGGCGCTCAGTTCGTCCTCGCTCAGGTCCTCGCCGTAGTAGGTCGGCATGGCCTTTTTGGACTTTTCGTCGTCAAATCCGGGAGCCTGCTGTTTTCTGGGTTCGAGGACTTGTTCCTTGATGTAATCGTCGGGATAAAGCCCGATCTGCTTGGTGCCGAGATTGGGACCGCGGTCGGAGTTGCCTTCCCAGAACACCTTGTGGCAGTTGAAGCATTTATTTTCCTCAAAAACGCGGCGTCCGGCGGCGATGACCTCGGGTCCCGCCAGGCCGGAAAGTTTGACCGGCGGCTTGTTGAGCTTGTCGACTTCCACCTGGGGATCGAACTGGGGCAGTTGCCGGGTGATGGTGATGAACAACAAGGAGGCGAACGCATAGGTTCCCAACAGTCGCAGGACCCAGTTGAGCGTGCCTTTTTCCGGTTTCATGCTGGGGAGGTCCAGGACGATGAAAAAGAGCAGGCCGACGGTGGCGAAGGCGACGAACTCGATGCGCCACCAGATGGGGAACCCGAATTTCCTGGCCGTAAACCAAATGACGGTAGCTACCGCCAGATAGACGGGAACCTTAAATTTTATGATATTAAAGAAAGATTTTTCTTCTTGTTGCATCCTCGTTTCTCCAGAAGTTGCTTCTTATTCCGCCATCTGCGGAGACGCATGTGCGGAGGATTCAGCCCCTTTTTTCTTGGTCTTGGGGTATTTGATTCCCAGCCAGATGATGGCTGTCATGATGAT
>JACQQK010000047.1 GCA_016207065.1 Nitrospinota bacterium | reverse complement strand
GCGGATGCCGCCGGCCATGCCGTAGATGATTTCGCGGGTCGGGGTGCCGAGGGGCACTTCGTAGTTTCCCGGCTTTTTGACGTGGCCGGACACGCTCACCAGCTTGGTCCCCTTGCTTTTTTCGGTGCCGATGGCGGCGTATTTTTCCGGCCCCTCGCCCACGATAAACGGGACCGCGCACAAGGTTTCGACGTTGTTGATGACGGTCGGTTTCGAATACAGCCCCTGGACGGCGGGGAACGGGGGTTTCAGCCGGGGTTCGCCGCGCCGTCCCTCAAGCGAGTTGAGCAGGGCGGATTCCTCCCCGCAGATGTACGCGCCCGCGCCCAGATGGGTATGGATGTCCAGGTTGAAACCCGTCCCCAGGATGTTTTTTCCCAGATAGCCTTTTTTGTACGCTTCCTTGAGGGCCTTGTCCATGAGCTCGGCCACATCGTAGAACTCGCCGCGAAAATAGATATAGGCGGTTTCGACCCGGCAGGCGTAAGAACAGAGGACCATCCCTTCGATGAGCAGGTGGGGATTGTTCCGCAACAGCACGCGATCCTTGCAGGTCCCCGGCTCGCTTTCGTCGGCGTTGCAACAAAGGTAGCGCGGGAAAACGTCCTTGGCGAGGAAGCTCCATTTCAAGCCGGTGGGAAACCCCGCCCCTCCCCGCCCGCGCAGGCCGGAGGCCTTGACTATCTCCACGACCTCCTCGGGTTTTTTGGCGAAGGCTTTTTTCAGGGCCTGGTATCCGCCCTGTTGTTCATAGACCTCTATTTTATGGAGGCCTTCAAGATCGATGTTCTTCAGAAGGATCTGCGTCATCTTCGGTCCGTCAATCCAGGGATTTCAATATCTGGTCGATTTTCTGCGGCGTCAGGTTGACGTGATAAGCGTCGTTGACGCGCATCGCGGGGGCGGCGGAACATTCGGCCAGGCACTCTTCCTTGAGCAGGGTGAACTTCTTGTCCGGGGTGGTCTCTCCCACCTTGATTTGAAGTTTTTTCGCGGTGTACTCCAGCAGGTCGTCGCATCCGTTCAGATGACAACTGATGTTGATGCAAAACTGGATCACGTACCTGCCCCCCGGCCGGGTGTAGAACATGGTGTAAAACGAGCAGACCGACTGGACGTAGGCCGGGGAGCAATCGAGGCGGCGTCCGATTTCCTCCATGGCCCCGGGGGAGATGTAGCCTTCCTGCCTTTGCGCCAGGGCCAGCAGGGGCAGGAGCGCCGACAGCTTGTGCGGATATTTGGCGAGGATCTCCGCGACCCTTTTCTCCGAGCTTTCCGAAAACGCGAACGTCACCGGTCCACCTCCCCCATCACGATGTCGATACTGCCGATAATCCCCACGACATCGGCGATGAAACTGCCGTCCATCATCTTGCACATCCCGGGGATGGCCATGAACGACGGAGCGCGCAACTTCACGCGGTAGGGGGTGTTGGAGCCGTCGCTGACGACGTAGAACCCCACCTCGCCCCGCGGCCCCTCGACGGGGACGTAAGCGTCCCCCTTCGGCACGCGAATGCCCTCGGAAACCAGCTTGAAATGATGGATCAGCGCCTCCATGCTGGTTTTCAGGGTCTCGCGCGGCGGTAAGGATATTTTATTGTCCTGGACCTTGTACGGCCCGCCGGGAAGATTATCCAACGCCTGGACGATGATCTCGCGGGACTGGCGCAGTTCGGCGACGCGCACCAGATACCGGTCGTAGATATCGCCGTTCCTGCCGATGGGGACGTCGAACCTGAAATCCGCATAGGAACAGTAGGGCCGCTTTTTCCGGAAATCCCAATCGACGCCCGAAGCGCGCAGGGCGGGACCGCTCAGGCTATAGTTGATCGCTTCCTCGCGGGAAAAAATCCCCACGCCCCGGGTGCGGTCCATCCAGATGGGGTTGTGGGTCAACAGCCGTTCGTACTCGTCGACCTTGGCGGGGAAAATGTCCGTGAAATGCCGGACGCCGTCAAGCCACTCCTGGGGCGCGTCGTCCGCCACGCCGCCGATGCGGATGTAACTGGTCATCATGCGCACGCCGGAGACGATCTCGTTCAGGTCCAGGATCATTTCCCGCTCGCGCCAGGCGTACAGGAACACGGTCATCGCGCCGATGTCGAGCGCGTGGGTGCCCAGCCAGAGCAGGTGGCTCGCAATGCGCGTCTGTTCGCACATGATGACGCGCAGATACTGGGCGCGGCCGGGGGCCTCGACGCCCAGCAGTTTTTCCACGGACAGACAATACGCGAGGTTGTTGCCCGGCGGGTTCAGGTAGTCCAGCCGGTCGGTCATGGGGATGACGTGCGCGTAGCGTTTGTTTTCCGCCGTCTTTTCGATTCCCGTATGGAGATAACCGATGTCGGGTTCGGCGGACTTGACGATCTCGCCGTCCATTTCCAGGACGGCCCGGAAGACCCCGTGGGTGCTGGGGTGTTGCGGCCCCATGTTCAGGGTCATCGTGTCCTTGGTGCGCTCCAGGAGACCTTGTTCGGCGACGCTCATTTCG
>JACQQK010000046.1 GCA_016207065.1 Nitrospinota bacterium | reverse complement strand
CTCGATGGCGTCCGGACCCAGGATGAAATCCAGGTACGGCATTTTTTTCAACAGGACCTCCCCTTCCTGCTGTGCCAGGCAACCGGTGAGCCCCATCACCAGGTCGGGGTTGTTCCGTTTCAACGGTTTCAAGGAGCCGAACAGGGAGAAGATTTTCTGCTCCGCCTTTTCGCGGATGGAGCAGGTGTTGACCAGGATGAGGTCGGCCTCCTCCGCGCTGGCGGTGCGCGCGTACCCGGAATGGAACAGCAACAGTTCCATGCGGTCGGAGTCCGCCGCGTTCATCTGGCAACCGAAAGTATCCATGTAAACTTGTTTCATAGACGATCAATCTAAGCAAAAACGCCGTCCATTTCAACCGCAAACCGCGCGCGGGGCGCGGGATAACGCGCCGCGCGTCAGCGCGCCTCCAGAAGTTTTTTCAAGGCCGTCAGATCGCGCGGGACCCGTTCCGCCGGTCAAAGTCCGGGGCGGTGCCACACGCTTTTTGAAGGAAGCCAGGGAACCCATTGAAAAGGGACGAGAGACGCTTTGAGCCGGAGGCCGCGGCGGGCCGCAAATTTAATATAAATTTGTTTAAATTATGTTAAAATAGAACCTGTTTCTTTAAATTATAAAAATTTATTGACAAATGTCGATATTTTGTTTATCATCGCTCATCAATCCACAAAAATACAGCCGGTTTGTTTTCCTATGCACGGGCGCTTTGGTATCAATCTTGAAGGAGGAGCACTGTTGTGGGCAACAAAAATAGCGTGAGGAAGATCCGCGAGTCCAAAATGATGAGCAAGGCTGAACTGGCGCGCAAGGCCAATGTGACGGTTCAGACGATAGACCGGATTGAAAAGGGGAACAATTGCCGTTTGGACACCAAGCGAAAGATCATTCTCGCCTTGGGGTACAAGCTGGGAGACCGGAACAAGGTTTTCCTGGACGACGATCTGGGCGGAAACTCGAAAAACAAATCCAGGTTAAGGAAAACAGAGGTTTAGGCAAGTCCCAGGCATTCGCTCCCGGCGGGGCGGATCCGGCGGTCAGGGCAGGCGCGCCAGCAACGGGTCCGTAGCGGGACCGGCCGGCGGATTTGGAATCGACAAACTGGAGAACAGGGATTACGGAATGTTTCTTTCGGCTAAAACCCCTTTGGTAGCCATCGATATCGGCTCCCATTCCATAAAGGTGGCCCAGCTTGCGGGCGTCCGCGACAAATACGAATTGTTGAGTTTCGGTCTCATGCCTCTGGAAAGCGAGGCGATAGTAGACGGGGTGGTCAAAAAAGAAGACGTCGTCATCGACACTCTCAGCCGCCTGGTCAAGGCGGAAAAGATTCCGACCCGGTATGCCGTGGCTTCGGTGGCGGGCGAGGCGGTCATCGTCAAGAAGATCAAGGTCCCCATGATGAGCGAGAAGGAACTGGTCCTGTCGATCAACCATGAGGCCGAGCAATATATCCCCTTTGACATCGACGACGTGAGCATCGACTTTCAGATCATCGGGCGCGGGGTTGCCGCCGAGCCGGAGGAGGAAAGCGACCAGGAAAAGATGGAGATCCTGCTGGTGGCCGTCCAGCGGGAATTGATCGACAGCCGGACGGGGATCCTGGCGGAGGCTGGATTAAAGCCGGTGATCGTGGACCTGGACATGTTCGCCATAGTCAACGCCCTCGGCGTTTCCCGCGACCTGTCCCGGTTGGGGTCGGTCGCCCTGCTCGACCTGGGGGCGACGTTCACGCACGTCAACATCGTTTTGAACGGTTTCACCGCGTTCACCCGCGACATCCCCCTGGGCGGGTCGTCCTGCACGCAAAAGTTGATGTCGGGGTTCGGCGTGTCCTACGAACAGGCGGAAGCCATCAAGCGGGGCGAAATGCCCGAAAAAGTCGAAAGGGAGGACGCGGTCCGCGTCCTGGCCGACTCTTTCGAGAAAATCGCCGAAGAGGTGCAAAAGTCGTTCGAGTTTTTCAGCGCCACGACCAACACCCCGGTCGAACGCGTTTTTGTTTCCGGCGGCGGGGCCTTGGTCCCGGGGGCCGCCGGCCTGCTGGGCGAAAAACTGGGGGCCCCCGCGGAGCTTCTCGACCCGTTCGCGGCGGTGAAAATCGGCAAAAAGTTCGACCGGGAAATGGCGTCCCGGATGGCGCCCATCGCCGCGGTGGCCATCGGTCTGGCCACCCGGAAATTCGATTACAAGTGAGGACGGCGCGATGATCGCCATCAACCTTTACGACTATCGACAGGAACTAAAAAGAGTCGTCGTCCAGAAGCATGTGACGGCGGCGGCCGGCGTCGTCCTGGCGGCGCTGTTGATGGCGGCCAGCAGTTGGTTGGTCGAGCAGGCCAAACTGGGCGGCTTGCAGGCCGAAATCGCGGAGGTGGAGAGCAAGATCAAGGCCCTGGACGGAAAAGTGAAGGCCGTGCGGAAGATGCAGTCCCAGATGAGCAGGTTGTCGCAGATCATCGATGGCGTGCAAACCCTGAGGACCCGGCAGGTCCCCACCGCGCAGACCTTGTTCGACATTTACAAGGCGGTGCCGGATGGGCTGTGGTTCGAAAGCATCAAGGCGCAGGAGTGGCTGGACCTGCAAAGGAAAAACGTCCCGACCATCTTCGTGACAGACCCCGTCAAGGACGACAAGAAGAAAGACGACAAGAAGAAAGAGGAACGCAAGGAGGAATTCATCGAGATCAAGGGATGGTTTTTCTCCGAGGACTCCGTCGCGCGGTTCATCGAGTCGCTGGAGAGGGTCCCTTATTTCAAACGGGTTTTTCTGTTCAAGATGGAGAAACCGGAAAAGGCGACGATACCGGTCCGCCATTTCACCTTGTATTGTTATACCGGGGAGATAAAAAGCGCCTGATATGCTGGACAAGATTTTCGACAAATTGCCCTACGAGGTCCTGGAGAAAGTCAAGTTTCTCCAGCTATTGCTGGGGGCGGCGGGCATCGGCCTTTTCCTGCTGGCCGTCCATTATTTCACCCTGTACTCCTGGGCCCAGGACGATTTCGCCGCCCTGGCCGCGAAAAAACAGGAGGCCGAGAAGAAGCTGAAAAGCGACGAGGAGCTTGTGGCCAGGACCGGAGCGACGCAAAAGGACCTCGCCGCGACCTTTCACGATTTCGCCAATGCCAAGCGGGGGATGCCCCTGTTGAGCGAAATCCCGGCGTTGCTGAACAAGATCGGCGAGTTCGAAAACGAACTCGGCGTGGAAATTTCCATGTTCCGGATCGAGGAAGGCGTCATCGGCGATTATTTCAAGGAAATCCCCATCTACGTCGAGTTGCGCGGGGATTTTTGGAATGCCGTGGGTTTTTTCGATAAGTTGCACGACCTCCTGCGGGTGATCAGCGTGTCGGAGCTGAAAATGGAGATGCCCCAGCCCAAGGCCAAAAAGAAGGCGAAGAAGGGCGAGGAGGAAGAGGAGCCCCAGGAGGAAGTGAAAAAACCGACTTTGATCACCTCCATCAAGGCCAGGACGTATGGCTACATCGACGGGGCGGAGGACAAGCCCCCGGCCAAATGATTTCCGGGTCCGGAGGCGGAGGTTTTGCGTGGATTTGAATGACCGGGACAACAAACGATGAGGAAAAGGTCTAAAATTTTAGCGGCGGCCGTTTCCCTGGCGGTCCTCGCGGGAATAGGCGGCGGGTTTCCCGCGCCCGCCGGAGGACAGCCGCCGGCGCCTCGGAAAGACGGGGCCGGGCCCGCTTCCGCGCAAATCGCGCAGATTGAAAAGTTGTTCGAGGCCAGCGGGCTGAAAAAAGACTTGCAACGCATGAACGCGACGGCCCTGGTCGATGGAAGCCGGCTTCAACTGTTCGGCCTGCCGCCGGACGAGGTTGTGATCGCGGCCAAGGTGTATTCCGACACGTTCGATTCCAAGGAGTATTACCGTTCGGTCTTCCGCGTGTTCGAAACGCATTACGACCGGGCCAACCTGGCGGAGTCCCTCCAGTGGTTTCTATCGCCGCCGGGGCGGAAAATCGTGGCCATGGAGGTCGAAATCCAGGGCCTGGACTTGAACCAGAAGGTGGCGAGGGCGGCAAAGGCATTGCGGTCCCGAATGCCTTCCAAGAAGCGGTTCGACGCGGTGAAAAAACTGGAACGGACCTTGGAGGAAACGCACCGTTTCGTCGTTTCGGCCCAATCGCAGTTTCAGGTTTTGTCTCCGCTGGACGAGGGTTTTGGAAACCAGGCGATCGCCACCGCCGCGGAGAATTTGAAGGGGTCGTTGCTCAAACCCTTGAAGGAGCGCGTCTGGCTGTCCCTGCACCATACCTATGACGCCCTTTCGGACGACGAGCTTTCGCGGTTCGTGAGTTTCGCCGGCTCTCCTCCCGGCCAGTGGTTTTACCAGACCCGGGCGAAAGGGGCGCTTGAGGGGCAGAAACGGATGGAGGACGCGGTGGAAGGCAGTTTGGCCAAGATCGTGGCGGGACTGAAGTCCGAGAAGGACAATTTGCTGACCCTTCAGCAAGCCCTTCCCCCGGGGATCCGGTTCCTTTTTATCGGCCAGCGGGACCCCTTCAAGCCGATCTTTCCGGAGAAAAAAGGGTTGGCGAAATTCGAGCTTCCCAAGGAACTCGCCAAGGAAGAAGAGGCGGAGGAAACCAAAAAAGGCAAGGTACAGAGGTTTGGCCCCGAGCTGAAGGTGTTGACGCCGATCCCGCTCGAAATCTACAAACGCCTCAAGGACGCCGACCCGATCATGTACGGCGACCTTGAGCATTATGCCCGTCTGTTCAGGAACGAGAAGGAGGTCTACGCGCTGAGCGACCGGGAGTACCTGGACGCGATAGCCTTTTACAAGGAGTTGATCCAAAAGGCCGGGAAAAAGGGTCCCGACGTGATCCTGTCCACTCCCCTGCAGACGCCCTACGAATCCTTGAAACTGGCGGGGGTGCTATGGAACGGCATGGACCCGGTGGCGCTGTTCGAGACCCCGGACAAGCAGGGGCATACGGTGCGCAAAGGGATGATTTTAGGGCCGAACTACGGGGTCGTCGAGTCCATCGACCAGGTTAAAGTGGCGGTGGTCGAGCGGCAACGAGATTTCAAGGGAGCCGTCCTGTCCCAAACCCGCGAGGTCGAATTGTATCCAAACGCGACAACCAAAGAATGAGGCATGGCCGTGACTAACAAACCATTACGCGGATTGTTGTTTTATTTATCCATCGTCCTGATTTTCGTCGGGACCTCCGGTTCCGCCGCCCCGGATTTCCAGAAGAGGCGCGCGGTATCGAAGGCGGGGGCCGCCGCCGCGTCCGGGCGGGTCGAACTGGCCCAGGTTCCGCAAAGCCCGCAACGACCCTCTCCCGAACCGGAGTTCTTTACCATCACCCGTTTGACCGCGGAGGAAGGCAAGGACGGGGTCGCCGTTACCGTGGAATCCTCCGGCAGTCTCCAATACACCGCGTTCCGGCTACACAACCCGCTCCGCCTGGTGATGGACATCCCCAGGACCCGCATGGGAGTTTTTCAGGACCCGATGACGGTGAACAAGGGCGTCGTGGAAAGCGTACGGCCGTTGTTTTTCGACGAAGCGCAGGTCCTGCGCCTGGAGATCGCCCTCAAACAGCCCACTTCCTACGAGATCATCCGTTCCGCCAATAACAAGGTGCAGGTCAATTTGAAGGAGGCGCCCGCCATGGCCGCCGTCCCGTCCCCGGCGGTCCCGGCGCCCGTCGCTCCGCAGGCGCCCGCCGCCGAAGCGAAACCGGTCCCCGCCGAGGCGGCGAAGGCAACCCCCGCCAAAACGGGGGAGCCCGAGCAAAGCATGACCATGTTCACGGAGGAACAATGCTACAACCTGCTGGCCGGTAGCAAGGAACCCATTTCCATGGATTTCCAGAACGCGCAGTTGGTCAACATCTTCCGTATCCTGTCGGAGGTTTCCGGGTTCAATCTGGTGTTGTCCCCGTCCGTGCAGGGGACCGTCAACGTGCGCCTGCTCGACGTCCCCTGGAACCAGGCCATGGAACTCATCCTCAAGAACAACAATTTGAGCCGGCAATGTTTCGAGAAGATCGTCCGCATCGTCACCGTCAAGGAAGTCGCCGTCGAGGAAGAGGACCGCCGGGCGGCCAAGGAAAGAAAACAGAAGGCCAACCGGGAAGCCCTGCTGGCCGGGGAACTGGAAACGGAGATGATCACCATCAACTACGCGGACATCACCGGACCGAACAAAAACATCCCCAACCCCGATAACAGCGAACTGGTGAAGGCCCTCAAGGCCGTGAAGAGCGAGCGCGGGCAAATCTCCGTCAACCCCCGCACCAACACCCTGATCCTGTCGGACGTGCGCCCGCGCCTTAACGAGATGATCAACGTGATCAAGCGGGTGGACCATCCCACCCCGCAAGTCCTCATCGAGGCGCGGATCGTGGAGGTCAACCGGGACATCGCGCAGAACCTGGGGATCCAATGGGGGTCCTCGGGCACGTTCGCCACCGCCAAGGATTTCCCCTCGACCGTCAAGTTCGGCTCGAGCACGGCGACCAACCAGGGATTCCTGGTCGACCTGGCGCAAGCGGAGAAAATACTCCCCAACTCCGGGGCCGGCATCGGGTTGTCGCTGGGGAGCTTGGCCAAGGACGTGGTCCTCGACATCCAGCTGACCGCCTTGGAGACGGAAGGCAAACTGCGCATCCTCTCCAGCCCCAAGGTCACCACCATGGACAACCGGGAGGCCCGGATACAGAGCGGACGCAAGATCCCCTACGCCACCGTCTCCCAGGACGGGACGAAGATCGAGTTCGTCGACGCGACCATCGAGTTGTTGGTGACGCCCCACATCACCGACGACAAGACCATACTCATGAACATCCAGGCGAAAAAGAATTCGGCGGACTTTTCCAAGACCGTGCAGGGCGTCCCCACGATCCTGACCAAGGAGGCGCGCACGGAATTGCTGATCCGCGACGGAGACACCACGGTGTTGGGCGGCCTCTATGAAAATACCGTGAGCCAGAACGACAAGCGGGTGCCGTTCCTGCATAAAATGCCCCTGCTCGGGAACTTGTTCAAGGCCTTCATCAAGCAAGACATCGTGGACGAGCTGTTGATATTCATCACCCCGTCCGTCGTGAAGAACCTACAAGGCCCGTCATGAAGAAGTTGAAAATCGACCTGGCCGAGCGGAGCTACGAAATCCTGATCGGCCGAAATCTCCTGGGGCGGACGGGGGAGTTTTTACGGGACCTGGTCAAAGGGAACTCCGCGGTCGTCGTCACGCATCCGGGCATCCGCCGGCTGTACGGCGACGGCGTGACGGTCTCGCTACAAAAAGCTGGGTTCCGGACGGCGTACGCGGAGGTTGCGGAAGGCGAGGCGTCGAAATCGCTCGAAGTCGCCGGCAGGCTCTTCGACCGGCTGGTGGAATTTGGTTGCGACCGGCAGTCGGTCCTGGTGGCGTTGGGCGGAGGCGTGGTCGGGGACCTGACCGGTTTTGTCGCCGCGACGTTCATGCGCGGCGTGCCGTTCGTCCAAGTCCCCACCACCCTGCTGGCGCAGGTGGACAGTAGCGTGGGGGGCAAGACCGCGGTGAACCATCCGCGCGGCAAGAACCTGATCGGCGCGTTTTATCAGCCCAGGGCGGTGATCGTCGACGTGGACACGCTCAAGACCCTGCCCTTCGACGAGTTCCGGGCGGGCATGGCCGAGGTCGTCAAGTACGGCGTGATCGCCGACCGGGCGTTGTTCGATTTCATCGACGACAACGCCTCGGCCATCCTGGCCCTCGACCCGGCTTGTCTGGAGCGCATCGTCGAGACCTCCTGCGCCATCAAGGCCGGGGTCGTCGAAAAGGACGAGCGGGAAAGCCGGTACCGCATGGTCCTCAATTTCGGGCACACCATCGGCCACGCCGTCGAGGCGTTGACCGGTTATTCGGGGATGAAACACGGGGAGGCGGTGGCCGTCGGCATGGTTTACGCCGCCGAACTCTCGAAAGCGGCCGGTTATTGTTCGGAAGACGTTTGCCGGCGTCTGCGCGCGTTGATCAGGAAGCTGGGCCTGCCCGACAAACTGCCGGACCTGGGTCCCGCGGCGATCGTCGAGGCCATGTACCTGGATAAAAAAGCGACGGACAGGAACATCCGCTTTGTGCTGGTCAAGGACATTGGCGAAGTCGAAATCACAGACGGGGTTCCAGAACCGGTCCTGCGCAAGGTCCTAGAAAACTGATTTATTAGCGAGGAGGGTTTTATGAAAACCATGGGGACATCCGGGCAAAAGTCCGGGAATGACCGGCCGGGTCATGCCGGCTCGCGGGAAAGACCGTGCGGCTCCGTTATTCGCGCGACCTCGAGGCGACGGACGGCGGCGCTGTCCGCCCTGTTGGGATCGTTTCTCGTCCTCGCGGCCTGCGGCGACGCCGTGAAAAGCTCGACCACCGGGACGGGGAGCGACACCATCACCGTCGGCGGTTCCTCCGTCACCGGCGGAATCGTCAAAATCGACGTGTCCTCCAACCGCACCAAAATCGCCGTGGGCGACGTGGCCCTCATCACGATCCACATCTCCTGCGCCCAGGTCAGCGGCACCTGTCCCTTGACCGACAGCACGGGAAGCCCGATTTTCGCGGCCCACCCCATCACCTCGACCGACACCACCGCGCAGAAGTTGGATGTCATAGCGAATTTTACGTCCTCCGCCGCGGGGACCGTGAGCAAATCCACCGATACCTTTACCCTGGCGGCGGGCACGGCCGCCACATCAACCACGGCGGCCGTTCTTGGGGGAACGGTCAAAACCATCACCTTTTCGATCAGCGTTACCGGGGCGAAAGAAGGGGCGGCCATCTTCACCGCCCAATCGCTCAATACCACGGCCACGCTCATCATCGACGTGTTCAACAACTCCTCGGCGATTTTCAAATAGCCGGGCAAGCGCCCGGAGGCGGCGCGGCGATGCCGCTTCGCGATCGCCGGGGAGGCGCTTCCCGCCTCCGCGCCGTCCGGGGAAACCGCTTTTCCCCCGGCGCCGTTGGTCCGCGGATCATTTCTTCAAGGTCTTTTTAAGTTTGGATTCCACCGAGGCGATTTTCGATTCCAGCCGCCCCTCGCGGCCTTTCCGGTAATCGATCTTGATGGAACAGGAGACGCGGTTGCAGTCGGAGCGCATTCTCTCGTAGCACTGCTTGACCACGCCCATGACCTCGTCCCACTCCCCTTCCAGGATGGTGCCCATGGCGGTGAGACGATAGTCCAGGCCGCTGTTGGCGACGATTTCCAGGGACCGGCTGACGTACGGGCTGAGACTTTCCCCCTTGTCCATGGGGGACATGCTGAATTCGAGTAAAATCATAATGGGTTCCGCCTGTTCTTGATGGGTTGATAGGAGACGCCGAAGACGGCGTTTCGCGTTCCCGCCGGGGCTTTCTGAAAATTTTACTTGCAATTTAGGCTCCAAGTGTGGAATTATCAATCACTCCATTCGAAATCTCCCAAGATATTCGAAAATCCAAGCAAAGGCGGTTTAATGTTTTGCGGAAGATCGTTCATTTACGTGAACAGATTGACAAGATCGACGACCAGTTTTTAAAACTGCTCACCCGGCGGGCCGAACTCGCCATCCAGATCGGAAAAGAAAAATCCAAGGAGAACGGCGCCAACCATTTCCACGTTCCCCATCGGGAGCGGGAGATCATGGAGCGTCTGCAATCCGCGAACCCCGGGACTTTCCCCAACGCCGCCCTCGACGCGGTGTTCCGGGAGATTTTTTCGGCCACGCTGGCCCTTGAAAAACCCCTGACCATAGCCTATTTCGGGCCCGAATCCACGTTCACGCATCAAGCGGCCCTCAAGCGTTTCGGGCACAGCGCGATTTACAAGCCCGCTTACAACATCGACGGCGTTTTCGAGGAAGTCGAGAAGGGCGCCGCCGATTACGGCGTCGTCCCCATCGAGAACTCCATCGAAGGGGTGGTCAACCTCACCCTCGACGTGTTTTTCGATTCCCCCCTGATCATCAACGACGAAATCAAGCTGGGGATCTCCCTGTATTTGATGTCGAGGACCGGCGACCTGAAAACGGTCCAGACGATCTACTCGCATCCGCAACCGTTCGCGCAGTGCCGCACCTGGTTGAACCGGAACTGTCCGGGGGTCGAGCAGGTCCCCGTATCCAGCACGGCCCTGGCGGCGCGCATGGCCGCCAAGGACGAGCGCTCCGCCGCGGTCGCCGGTTTGCTGGCCGCCGAATTCTATCATTTGAAGGTCATCGCCGAAAAAATCGAGGACCAAAGGGAAAACCACACCCGGTTCCTGGTGATCGGCAAGGAAAAGTCCAAGCGGGCCCGGCGCAACAAGACCTCGGTCCTTTTTTCCATCAAGGACGAAGCGGGTTCCCTGTTCAAGGCGTTGCAGTTGTTCGCCCGGAACAAGATCAACCTGACGAAGATTCAGTCCCGGCCGCTTCGCAACCGGCCTTGGGAATATCTGTTCTATCTGGATTTCGACGGCCATGTCGAGGACAGGCCCATCGCCAAGACCCTCGACCATCTGGCCCGGCAGTGTTTGTTCCTGAAGGTCCTGGGGTCCTATCCGCGGAAGCCGTGACGCCATGATTCTGTTCGACCGGATCGCGATTGTCGGAGTGGGGTTGCTGGGCGGCTCTCTGGCCCTGGCCTGCAAGGACCGGGGCCTGGCGCGCCATATCGTCGGATATGGCCGGAGCCGGGAAAACCTGGAAACCGCCGTCCGGCGCAACGTCATCGACGCGTATGCCGGGGACTTGAACGAGGCCGTGAAGGACGCCGACCTGATCGTCCTATGCGCGCCCGTCGGCAGTTTCAAAACGCTGACGCGGATGATGCTCCCGTCCGTCAAGCCGGGGGCCATTTTGACCGACGTGGGGTCCGTCAAGTCCTCGGTGACGCGGGACCTGGAACCGTTGCTCCCCGGGTCCGTTCATTTCGTCCCCGGGCACCCCATCGCCGGGAGCGACAAGTCCGGCGTGGCGTCCGCGGACAAGGACCTGTTCGTCGGCGCGAAATGCGTCCTCACGCCCAGCGTGCCGCTGGACCCGATGGGCTCGGAGCCGGTAGCGGACAAGCATGGTCGAGGGCAATCCAAGTCCGGCCAGTTCGCCCCGGCGCGATCGCCGTCCGCGAACGCCGACCGGACTGCGCTCGGACGGGTCGCCGCCCTCTGGGAGGGCGTCGGCATGCAGGTCATTTACATGGACCCGGAGGAGCACGATTACATATTCGGCGCCGTGAGCCACTTGCCCCACGTCGTCGCCTTCGCCCTGGTGAACGCCGTGGCCGGGCTGTCCTCCCAAAAGCACGGGCCGGTGACGGGGTTCTGCGGGAACGGTTTCAAGGACGTCACCCGGATCGCCTCGAGCGACCCCGCGATGTGGCGCGACATCTGCCTGGCGAACAAGGGCCCGCTACTGGAGTTCATCGACCGTTTCCAGGAGACGCTGGGGCAGATCAAGACGAGCATCGAGACCGGGGAGGGCGACCGTCTGGAACGGTCGTTTGCCATGGCCAACAAACACCGGTCGAGGATATGCGAAGGGACGAATGATTATCGCGATTGACGGCCCGGCGGGAAGCGGCAAAAGCACCGTGGCCCGGCAGGTGGCCGCGAAGTTGAGGTTCCGTTATATCGAAACGGGGTCCATGTACCGGGCCGTGGCCTGGAAGGCGCGCCAACGCGGGATCGACCTGGGCGACCGGGAACGGGTCGCCGAAGTGGCGCGGGGCCTGGACCTCGAGTTTGTCCCCCGGCCCGAAGGCCAGTCCCTGCTGGTGGACGGCGAAAACGCCTCCCCCGTCCTCAAGGACGAGGAGGTGGGCAGAGGGGCCGCGGTCGTCGCGGCCTACAAGGAGGTCCGGGACATCATGACGGCCAAGCAACGCGAGATCGGACGATCGGGCAACGTGGTGATGGACGGAAGGGACATCGGGACCATCGTGTTCCCGGAAGCGGACTGGAAGTTCTTTCTGGACGCCGACCCGGCCGAACGCGGCCGGAGGCGGTATCTGGAATTGAAAGGTAAAAACCAGGTGGTGGACCTCGACGTCATCGTCGAGCAGGTCAAGCAAAGGGACCACGAGGACCGCAACCGGCCCATCGCCCCGCTGAGACCGGCGCGGGACGCCATCCTGGTGGACACGACGCATTTACGGATCGAAGAGGTTGTGGACGAGGTGGCGCGGCGGATCCAGGCCGCGCCGGCGTCCTAATAATTTTAAGCGGAGAAAGCGAGAACAGACCGACCATGAAAAGGAAAAAACAGATGAAAAACGAAATGGAATTGGAAGTCGAGGAACTCGAGGGGGAGGAGTTGTCCGAGGAGGACAAGGCCGCCGCCCTGGAGATGGAAAAGTATTTCGAAAAGAGTCTGCGGAAGTTCAAGGAAGGCGAAATCATCACCGGGGCCGTCCTGGGAATTTCCAAGGGCCTGGTCACCCTGGACGTGGGGTTTAAATCGGAAGGCGTGGTCAACCTCGACGAGTTTCCCGAAAGCGAACGGAGAGGCCTCCAGGTCGGGGACGTGGTCGAGGTGTTCCTCGAACGGTCGGAGGACAACGACGGCATCGTCGTGCTGTCCAAGGAGAAGGCCAACAAGATCAAGGTGTGGGACCAACTGGTGAAAGCCTACGACGACCAGCAGGTCATCACCGGCGTCGTGGTGGCCAAGGCCAAGGGCGGGTTGACGGTGGACATCGGCCTCAAGGCCTTTCTGCCGGGTTCGCAGATCGACCTGCGCCCCGTCCGCAACCTGGAGAAACTGATCGGCGAAAAGTTCCAGATGCGGATCATCAAAATGAACAAGAAACGCGGCAATATCGTGCTGTCGCGCCGGGTCCTGCTGGAGGAACAACGCCAGCAGGCGCGCGTGGACACCCTCCAGAAAATGGAGGAGGGCAACCTGGTGGAAGGGGTCGTCAAGAACATCACCGAATACGGCGTGTTCATCGACCTCGGCGGCATCGACGGCCTGTTGCATATCACCGACATGTCGTGGGGACGCGTCAACCATCCCTCGGAGATGTTCTCCATCGGCGACCGGGTGAAGGTCATGGTCCTCAAGTACGACAAGGAGAAGGAGCGCGTTTCCCTGGGCCTCAAGCAGTGCACCCCCGACCCTTGGACCGACGTGGAGAAGAAATATCCCGTGGGCGCGCGCATTACCGGCAAGGTGGTGAGCATCACCGACTACGGCGCGTTCGTGGAACTGGAAAAGGGCATCGAGGGCTTGGTCCACATCTCCGAAATGACCTGGAGCCGGCAACCCAAGCATCCCAATAAAATCGTTTCCCTGGGCGATAGCGTCGACGCGGTCGTCCTCACCCTGGACAAGGACAAGAAGCGGATTTCCCTGGGCATGAAACAGGTCGAGCCCAACCCCTGGGAGACCATCGAGCAGAAGTATCCCATCGGGTCGGAGGTCGAGGGGCTGGTGCGCAACCTGACCGACTTCGGCGCGTTCGTCGAGTTGGAGGACGGCGTGGACGGCCTGGTCCATATTTCCGACCTGTCGTGGAGCAAAAAAATCAAGCATCCCTCCGAGGTCCTCAAGAAAAAGGAAAAATTGAAGGCCGTGGTGTTGAGCATCGACAAGGAGAACTGCCGCATCTCTCTCGGCATCAAACAGCTCCAGCCCGACCCCTGGGACGATATGGTCAAGAACTACCCCATCGGCACGGAGGTTGCCGGGACCGTCATCAAGGTGACGGGTTTTGGCGCGTTCGCCGAATTTGGCGACGGCCTCGAAGGCTTGGTCCACATATCCCAGTTGAGTTCCAAGAAAGTCAGCCATCCGGAAAAAGTGGTGAAGGTGGGCGATTCCATCAAGGCCAAGGTGATCAAGGTCGATTCGTCGAGCAAAAAGATCGGCTTGAGCATCAAGGCCTACGAGGAAGATTTGGACGTCAAGGAGATCGAAAGGGAACAGGCCCTTCTGGAAGAGGCCAGGGACGAGGACGCAAACTGATCCTTTTCGAACGGCGGTCCGGGAAACGGCGAGGCGGTCATCATGCAAAAATCCCCTGTCTCTCATAAAAAACGGTTGAAGGGAGCGACCCTCTTCCTTTTGGGGGTCCTTGCGTTGTTGGCGATATCCGGCGGGATAGCCTCGTTGTTGCCCGAGGACGCAATGGCGTCGCGGCGCAAAATCGGCCTGGTGGAGGTCAAGGGCATGATCGCCGACTCCTCCGGCATCGTCGAACAGCTTTCCAAATTCCGGAGGGACAAGAACATCCAGGGCATCATCCTGCGGATCGACTCTCCCGGGGGGGCGGTGGCCCCCTCGCAGGAGATTTACGGAGAGGTGCTCAGGATCCGGGAAAGCAAAAAGAAGATCTTCGCCTCGTTAGGGAGTCTGGCCGCTTCCGGGGGGTACTATATCGCCAGTCCGGCCGACCAGATCATCGCCAACCCTGGCACGTTGACCGGCAGTATCGGCGTGATCATGACCTTCGCCAACCTCGAAGCGCTGATCGATAAAGTCGGGGTCAAGCCGGAAGTGGTGAAAAGCGGCAAGTACAAGGATACGGGTTCCCCGGCCCGCCCGCTGTCGTCCGAGGAAAGACAGCTTTTGCAAGGCGTTGTGGACGACGTGTACCGGCAATTCGTGGAGGCCGTCGCCAGCGGCCGCAAAATGGACGCCGAGGAAGTCAGGAAATTGGCCGACGGGCGGATCTATACGGGACAGCAAGCCTTTGATTTAAAGCTGGTTGATCGTTTGGGCGGCTTGGAGGACGCCATCAATCTTCTGGGCGCGGCGGTGGGCATCGAAGGCCGTCCCCGCGTCGTTCAGGAAAAACCCCGGCCGGACTTCTGGGAGTGGCTATTACAGGGCTCGCTACCCGGCAATTTATTCAAATCCCTTCCGGCCATGAGTTTCCCCGTTCCGCAATATTTGTGGAAACCGGATTGACCCCGGCCCTCCGCGCCCGGCGGAAGAATTTTTCAGCGCGATTTAAATAACTCAAAACACTTGACTTGGTTGAGGTTGGCGCTATACTTCATGTCATTGCAAATTTTCATAGTGAAACTATTTAACAGGCGGGGAGACTGTTGAATGACCAAAGCTGAGCTTGTCGAGAAAGTCGCCGGGAAAATCAATTTGACCAAGAAACAAACCGAAGTGATCGTCAATACGGTATTCCAAAGCATCACCGAATCGCTGAGCCAGGGTAAAAAGGTGGAGTTGAGAGGGTTCGGCAGTTTCCGCATCCGGAACCGGAATGCCCGCGTCGGGCGCAACCCCAAGTCCGGTTCCAAAGTCAGCGTCCCCGCCAAAAAGGTTCCGTTTTTCAAGGCGGGCAAGGAACTGCGGGAGTTGGTCGATCTCGAATAATTCCAGATAGTTTTTTTTGTTCTCTTCGGTTTAAAAAATCAACCATATCTCTCGGCTTGTGAAGCAGGGCTTACTCCCTGCTTTTTTTATTTTGGAGAGAGTTCTCGGCGGTTTTCTTCTCCGTTTTGACGCCTTGGTTTTTCTCAACCTTTCGCGCACAGTTTTGGCGGGGTCCGTTCTCGAACGATGATCAAACCCGATTGCAGGTATTTCAACGGCGAAAAGCCATGTAAATTCAAACGGCTTTGCGAAGGATGCGATCATTACAGCCCCATGGGTTTCCGCATCCTCATCCTCAAATTGGCCGCCATGGGGGACGTGTTACGCACCACCGCCATCCTGGAACCCCTCAAGAAACGCTACCCTGCCTCTCATATCGCCTGGGTGGTCGATGCCGCCTCCTACGATTTGCTCAAAAAAAATAAATACATCGACCGGCTCATGGCGTTCCATTCCGACCTTCGCCCGCAACTGGAGGTGGAGGCGTTCGACCTGGCCCTGAGCCTCGACAAGGACCCCCGCGCGGCGGCCCTGGCAATGCTGGTCAACGCCAGGGAAAAAAAGGGGTTCGGCCTTTCTTCGTACGGCAACATCTTCCCCCTGAATCCGGAAAGCCAATATGCCTTCGACTTAGGGATCGACGACGACCTGAAATTCAAACGCAACCGAAAAAGCTACCAGGAGATCATATTCGAGGCCATCGGGCTTCCGTACAACCGGGAGCCGTACGTCCTGGAAGTGGATTCCGAATCGGACGAGTACGCGTTGGAGGTATTGAAACGTTCGGGGGTCCGCGACGGTTCCTTGTTGGTGGGCATTTGCCCCGGGGCGGGGCCCTTGTTCGCCAACAAGAGTTGGACGGTCGAAGGATACGCGGCCCTCATCGATTCCCTCGGCCGTCTGGACGGGGTGCAGGCCATCCTCCTGGGCGGGACCGCCGAAACCGGACGTAACGCCCGGATCAAATCGCTGGTCCGCGCGCCGGTCCTGGACGCCGGAAACCATCATTCCATTGCCCAGTTTTCGGCCATCATCCGGCGGTGCGGCCTGGTCGTCTGCGGCGACACGCTCCCCATGCATCTGGCCATCGGCCATGGGCGGCACGTCCTGGCCATTTTCGGACCCACCTGCCCCCAGGAGATCGACCTGTACGACCGGGGCGAAATCGTCATGAGCACGATTGAGTGCGCCCCCTGCTACAAAAGGACCTGTGATATTATAGAGCACTGCATGGTCCGGGTCCCCGCCGAGTTGATTTGCGAAAAAGCCCAACGCATCATCGAGACCCGGTTGAGGCGACCATGACGAAAACCATGGTCATGGTCCCGACATACAACGAGAAGGAAAACATCGGGAGCCTCCTGCGGGACATTTTGCAACTGGACCCGTCGATCGGCGTGGTGGTGGTGGACGACGATTCCCCCGACGGCACGAGCCAGGCGGTGGAATCCGTCAGGCAGACCGAACCGCGGGTGCATCTGCTCACCCGCAAAAACAAAAAAGGGCGGGGGACCGCGGGGATCGACGGGTTTCTCCATGCCCTGGACCAGGGCGCCGACCTCATCGTGGAGATGGACAGCGATTATTCCCACCATCCCCGGCACATACCGCAACTCGTGGACGCCATGCGCGACTGCGACGTGGCCATAGGGTCGCGCGCCGTCGCGGGCGGCGGCGAGAGCGGACGCGGCCGTATCCGCCAGGCCATCACCGGGTTCGCCGGTTTTTTCATCCGGCAGGTCATGGAGCTCGACGTTGGGGATTGCACTTCCGGGTTCCGGTGTTTCAAACGCGAGGTCTTGCAATCGATCGGGCTGAAGCACATGGTTTCGCAGGGCCCGGAGATCGTCGAGGAAGTCCTTTACGCCTGTCATCTGCGGGGATACAAGATCAAGGAAATCCCCATCCACTTCGAGGACCGGATCCGGGGGGAGTCCACGAAAACGTTCATGCAGTTCGCCGATACCATGTGGAAAATCGTCCAGTTCCGCCTGACCCTGAAGAACCGGTTGCGGCGGCTGGACCGCAAGTCCAAGGCCAAATAGACCATGTCCGGGAACACTTTTGGAAAAATATTCAAGATCGCCACCTGGGGAGAATCCCACGGCCCCGGGGTCGGCGTGGTGGTGGAGGGATGCCCCGCCGGCCTGCCGTTGAAAGAGGCCGATATGCAAAAAGAGATCGACCGCCGGCGGACGGGCCAGAGCAAAGTCACCACCACGCGCAAGGAACGCGACGCGGTCCGCATCTTGTCCGGCGTGTTCCAGGGGAAGACCACGGGCACCCCCATCGCCCTGTGGGTGGAGAACGAGGACGCCGATTCGTCCAAGTACGAGCTGATCAAGGACCTCTTCCGTCCCGGCCACGCCGATTACACCTATCTCATGAAGTACGGTTTCCGGGACTATCGCGGCGGCGGCCGGTCCAGCGCGCGCGAGACCGTGGGACGCGTCGCCGCGGGGGCCATCGCTAAAAAACTCCTGGCCCGCCACAAGATCAAGGTCGTCGGCTACACCCTGCAGATCGGCCCCTATCGCGCCAAGACCTTCGACTACGGCGAGATCGAAAACAATATCGTCCGTTGCCCCGACAAGAAAATCGCCGAAAAGATGGTCGGGCACATCATGAAAGCCCGCAAGAAAGGCGATTCCGTCGGCGGCATCGTCGAGGTCGTCGCCCAAGGCGTCCCGCCCGGGCTGGGAGAGCCTGTCTTCGACCGCCTGGACGCCGACCTGGCCAAGGCGCTGATGAGCATCCCCGCCGTCAAGGGCGTGGAAGTGGGGGCCGGGTTCGCCTCCGTCGCCATGTTGGGCTCGGAACACAACGACGCCTTCGTCATGGCCGGAAAGAAAGTGACCACGCGCACGAACAACGCCGGCGGCATCCTCGGCGGCATTTCCAATGGCGCCGACATCGTGGCGCGGATGGCCGTCAAACCCACGTCCTCGATCCTCAAGGAGCAGGAGACCGTCACCGTCAAGGGCGAGAAAGCCCTCATCCGCGTCGAAGGCAGACACGACCCCTGCGTGTGTCCCCGCGCCGTGCCCATCGCCGAATCCATGGTCGCCCTGACCCTGATCGACCATTACCTCAGGAACAAGCTGTCCCGACTGCCGAAATAAACGTTTTTTCCGGGGATTGCCTCTCATGAAATTGGGTTTTGTCCAGAACCATCCCGTATTCGGCAACGTCCGCGAGAACGTGGACCGGACGCTGGAAATGCTCGCCGGACAAGAGGCCGGCCTGATCGTCCTGCCGGAGCTGTTCAGCACGGGGTACCAGTTTGCCGGTAGAGAAGAAGCGCTGGAGTTGGCCGAGCCCATCCCCGATGGACCGACGGCCCGGCGCCTGATCGACCTCGCCCGCTCGCAAAAAACCGCCCTCGTCGCCGGCCTGGCCGAACGCGACGGCAAGACCGTGTACAACTCCGCCCTCGTCGTAGGAGCGCAAGGCTACATCGGGAAATACCGCAAGGCCCATCTATTCGACGCCGAGAACGACGTGTTCCAGCCCGGCGATCTGCCCCTGCCGGTTTTCGACGTCGGCCCGTGCCGGGTCGGGGTCATGATCTGTTTCGACTGGCGGTTTCCCGAGACCGCGCGCACCCTCGCCCTGAACGGCGCGGACGTGATCGCCCATCCCTCCAACCTGGTCCTGCCCCATTGCCCGCAGGCGATGATCACCCGTTGCCTGGAGAACCGGGTTTACGCCGTCACCGCCGACCGCGTGGGGACGGAGGCGCGCGTCCCCGGGGAAAGTTTGAAGTTCGTGGGCCAGAGCCAGGTGGTGGACCCGGACGGACAGGTCCTGTACCGCGCTTCCGTCGACCGGGAAGAAACGAAAATCGTCGAGATCGACGTCGCCCGGGCGCGCAACAAGAAAATCAATCCCCGGAACGATCTGCTGGCCGGCAGAAGACTCGACCTTTACAGACTGAATTGAAGTTTGTTACCCTTGTAAAAATCTAATCGGATATTGCACGAGTTTTATGGGTCCGGTTGAAAGGGAGCAAGAATTCACCCTCACCCCGCCCTCTCCCGTCAAGGGAGAGGGAGACACAATGTTCCTTCTCCCCTGGCGGGAGAAGGTCAGGATGAGGGGGTTCTTATAAAAGAGCCGGAGGCTCTCCTTTTGATTGCGCTCATGCAATATGCGAGCTAACCGACACTGACAAGCCGGAAGGGGAAACCATCGCCCTTCGCGGCCCATGGGAAAGGGTCCACGATGCAGGAAAAATCGAGGTTTCTAAAAGGCGCCGACGGGACGATTTACGATTCGCTGACCAGCCTCACCTGGACGGCGGAGGACTCCCGCCTGGCCCTCGAAAAAGACATAAGCTGGGAGGAGGCCAATACCTGGGCCGAGGAGTTGAACAAGAAAAAATTCGGCGGGCATGGCGACTGGCGCCTGCCGACCATCCAGGAAGCCCTGTCCCTGTTCGACGCCAAAAAGTTGAACAAGGACTTTAAAAACGGCGACATCCACATCGACCCGATCTTCCCCGCCGGGGCGGGCAACTGCACCTGGACCAGCCAGACCCGCGGCCAGCGCGAAGCGCAGATCGTGTTCTACGTCAACGGCTGTCCCTACTGGTACGAGAAGGACGACAAGACCATCTCCCACGCCGCGCGCCTGGCGCGCCGGGGATAAAACAAACTCCGCGCGGATTTTGTTATTTCGAGGTCATCAACTTCGGGTTGGCCAGTTCCAGCCCGAAACCGGGAACGGTTTTTTCTTGGGCCGAGTACTTCCGGTACAGGGCTTGGAACTCGCGGGGGTCCAGGCTGGGGTCCATCAACCGCGCCATTTCCTCCGGGGCCGTTCTCCTCTGCGAGTTTTCGTCGAACAGCGACGTCCCGATCCCGATCCACCAGGGGGACAGGAAGCCTTGGTTCACCAGGCTTTCGGGTTCTCCAAAACGTTCGCGCGTTTCGCGCAGGACGTGTTGCGCGATGTAGGCGGGGACGCACCGTCCGATGGCGATGGCGCGGGAAGGGTTCTCGGCGGGATAAACCCAGAGGACGACGTCGGTGTTGCCCATTTCCGCGAAGGCCTTGCCGATCGCGGGAAGATCCTTTTTAAAACGCTTCGACGCCCAGATTTCGACCTTGACCGTCCTCGACCCGGATTCCTCGCACGCGTCCATGGCCGGGGAGGCCCCGGCGCCCAATAGAGTAACGGCGGCGGCAAGGCAGACGGCTGGGAGAAAATAAAATTTCCCGCCCGCGCGCATCGTCAACGGTCGCCGATTTTGTCCGGGCGCTTGATGTTGGGCACGGTCTGCCCCCAGCGTGTGGCGTTCTCGTTTTGCAACGAAAACTGTTTGTACAGCGCGTGGAATTCCTCCGTGCTCAACTTCTCGTCGAGCAACTGTTGGACCTGGTCCTCAGTCACCTTTTGCTGGGAGGGCTCGTCAAAAATGGTGGCGCCGATCCCGACCCAGTTCGGGGACACGAAATCCGGGTTGACCACGTGCGCGATGCCGCCGGTGTACTTCAACGCCGACGACAGGATGTGCCGGGCGATATAAGCGGGGACGCAACGGCCCACCGCCACCACCTGCGCCGTGTCGCCCATGGGGAAAACCCGCAAGTCCACGCGCGTATGGCCCATGGAGGCGAACTCCTGGGTTATGGCCTTCTGGTCTTTTCTGAATTTTTTGGAGATCCAGCCCTCCAGTTTCACCGGCTGGGTTTCCGGGGGTTCGCAGGGTTGACCGGCTGGCGTTTCCGCGAAAACGGAAGCCGAGCCCAGGATCCATAAGGCCAAAAACAGGGACGAAACGGTTTTAATCATGGGATTTCCTCAATAGCCGAAATGTAGTCGCCGCCGCCAGGCAAAGCCTTGCGGCGGCGTTAAATCCAACGTTCACGTTGGCCGTTGAAACCAGCGTTCGCGTTGGGGTTCCTGTGATACAATAAAATGCAACCTGCGGAAAACGATTTTTTCAGGACGCCGTTTTCTTGCGTCATTCGGGGTTTAGCTTGTCCGTGAGAACTCCTCGGCGCACTTTTCACTACAAAAGTAATGCGTTGCGCCGCGCAGGGTCCTGACGACCGCTTCCGTTTTGGGTATATACGTCTCGCAGTTCGGGTCCTTGACCATTTCCGTCGCGGCCCCGATCCTTTCCTTCCCGGGGGAGGGCGGAAAAAAAGACCGTATCAGCAAAACCAACGCGAGGACCAGAAGTCCAAAAATAGCCAGGCGCATCATATACAAGGCATTTTAAAGTCAAGCCGGGTCGAATTCAACGCAAAACCGGACGCGCCTCCCCGCGACGGGCCGGATGAGACCCTTCGCTCCGCTCAGGGTGACAATATCGGGCGTCATTCCGAGCGTCAGCGAAGAATCTCGTTTTGCTAGGCAATCTTAAATAAACAGACCGATGTCCCCTGACCGCGAATTGGAATTGGAAGAAGACGTCGAGCGCCGGGACCGCTTGCCGGTCCCGGCGCCCAAGGGCGAGAAAAAAGCGCTCGCCCCTCTCGACCCCTTCGCCGCCTACCTCAACGAAATCCGGAGGTACGGCGAACTGGACGCGAAGGAGGAGTTCGATCTGGCCGTCAAATACCGCAAGGAAGGCGACCCCGCCGCCGCCTACCGCCTGATCACCGCCAACCTCATGCTGGTCGTGCGGACGGCCATGACCTTCCGGCGCGAATGGCAAAACCTGATGGACCTCATCCAGGAAGGCAACGTGGGGCTCATGAAAGCGGTGAAGAATTTCGACCCCTTCCGCGGGGTCCGTCTGCCCGCCTACGCCCTGTGGTGGGTCAAGGCTTATATCCTCAAGTACCTGCTCGACAACTGGCGGCTGGTCAAGGTGGGCACCACCAATACCCGCAGAAAACTGCTTTACAACCTGCGCAAGGAAAAGGAGAACCTGGAGCGCCAGGGCTTCGCCCCCTCGTCGAAATTGCTGGCCGAGCATTTCGGCGTGGACGAACAGGAAGTCATCGACGTCGAGGCGGGGCTGGGCGCGGCGGACGTCTCCGTGGACGCGCCCATGGGCGGGGACGGCGCGATGACGCCCCTGCATGCCTTGAGCGACGGGGCCCATCCGGCGCGGGACGTGGAGGAGGAGCAGTTCCGCCGCCTGGTGAGGGAAAACATCGACCGGTTCGCCGCCGGGCTCAAGCCGGTGGAACGGGACATCCTGGAATGCCGCGTCCTGGCCGACAAGGCCCAGCCCCTGAAGGAGATCGGCGACAAGTACGGCGTCACCCGCGAGGCCGTCCGCCAGACGGAGCGCCGGTTGATGAAAAAACTCAAGGGGCATATTGTCAAAAACATGCCCGAAGCGGCGGATTATTTCAAACAGTGAAACCCGGGCGGTTTCGCGAAAGGAGGAGGGGACAATGGAGTATCGGATGGAGACGGACAGCATGGGCGAGATCAAGGTTCCCGCGAACGCTTACTACGGGGCGCAGACGGCGCGGTCGCTGGTCCATTTCAACATCGGCGTGGAGACCATGCCGAGGGAGATCATCCGGGCGTTCGGCGTCTTGAAGAAGGCCGCCGCCATGGTCAACGCGGAACTCGGCCTCCTCCCGCCGGAAAAGAAGGACTTGATCGTCCG
>JACQQK010000042.1 GCA_016207065.1 Nitrospinota bacterium | reverse complement strand
GTCATCGCCGCACTGCCTCCGGGCGCTTGCCCGGCTTTTCACCCCCACCTGACCTCTCCCCCTTCAAGGGGGAGGAAGTCATGGAATACTTCATTTTGTTAGGCGCTCTAAGGGATCCCATGCAGTTGCAACCATGGCTTACTGGCGGCGAGGCGGATGTCTCTCCAAAACATCGACGCATGCGGAAAAGGACATTCCCGTCAACAGAGGGTAAAGGAAATACCGTCCCGATGAAGGACGAGAGATGGGAAACTCGTCATGGCCCGCCCGCTTCGGCGACTTGAATCGACCGCGCGGTTTTCCGCGCCCGCCAAAACCTTCAGTTGACCATGAAACCTTTCACGTCGAGGATCTGATACTCGAAGTCGCAGGCCTTCTGGAATTCCAAAAGCCGTTCGTTCCAGTTTGTCTTGAAGGTATCGAGGTTGTCCAGCTTCGGTTTCTTCTTCATGATCTCGACCTCGCGGTACAACGGTTTTACCAGATTTTTGTGGATCTGCTGGACCACGTTGCGCAATTTGATCACGCACTCCTTGGTCACCAGCTCGCGGGTCACGCCGTCGACCTTCTCCAGGAGCCGCAAGAAGGTTTGGATGGTGTTCAAATGCGTCAGGTAGCTTTCGGCCAGCTTGTGATCGTATTTCAAACCGCAATCGATATAGCCCGGCATCAAAAACATTCCCACGTGATGGTCGAACTTGACCGACAGGGTGATGAGTTTTTGGAGATAATCGACCTCGCGAAGGTCTTCTTCCTCCTCGCCTTCAGCCAGCTCTTTTGCGGCCTTTTCCTTTTCCTTCTGGAGTTCTTTTTTTATTTTCTCCAGCTCGCTGAGGTCGGAAAGAGAATCGTCTCCAAGGCCGGACGCCCGCGCCTCCTCATTTTCCTGTTCTTTGTTGGCTTGAATATCTTGTTCGCTCAATGGACAGTCTCCTTAATAAAACCGCGGATTAAAAACGCATTAAAATCAACGCATTAGAGTCTTGCCGGGGATGTGAATAAGTATAATCCAATTTTTGCGGGAGTGTCAAGGGTTTTACGGGGAACGCAGGCTCGTTGACAGGGTTTCGAAATTCTTATAAGGTAAATGAGTATCATGCCTTTATCCGAAGCGTAACCCTGAAACCAGGGGGAAAATCATGAAAACGGCCTTGACGTTTCCGCCGCAATGGTATCCCAGCCAGCCTTATCTGGCATTGCCCACGCTGAAGGCCTATCTGCAATCCAAGGGGCACGCCGTCGATCAATTCGACTTCAATATCGCCAGCTACGACATCTTCCTCAGCGAGAACTATCTCTCCCGGTGCGTCGAACAAATCCGCCGGCGGCTTTCCCTCCCCGCGTACTCGCTGGAGGAAAAGGAAATCAAACAGGTCTACCGCGAGATCCTTTCCGACAAGGATTACCTGGGCTCCATCCTCAAGGGCGTGGAGGAAGCCAAGGAGGTCCTGCGCGACGAGGACCTCTTTTTCCAGTTCCCGCTGTACAAAAGGGCCTACACCACCTTGAAGGTGGCCATGAAGCTGATCTCCTACGCCCACCACCCGAGCAGGATCGACCTGGAATCCTTTTTCATGGCGGGGGCCCCGGAGGAAAGTCTCGCGGGCATCCTGTCCGCCGCGGACGACCGGTTGCGGAACCCCTATCTCGCGCTTTACGAGGACGAGATCCTGCCGCGCGTCGCCTGGGAGGACTATGGGCTGGTGGGAATATCCATCATCCACGTGGGCCAGGTGGTCCCCGGCCTGACGCTGGCGCGCCTGCTCCGCGAGCGGCACAAAAACCTGCACATCGTCATCGGCGGAAGCGTGTTCAACCGGCACGCCGACCTGTTGAACGACAAACAAATCCTGTTCGAGAAATTCTTTCACAGCGTCGTTTTGTTCGAGGGGGAACATCCCCTGGAACGGCTGGCCACCTGCCTCAAGGAAGGCCGGTCCCTGCGCGAGGCGCCCAACCTCGTCCACATGGAGGACGGCCGGGTCGTGCGCAACCCGTCGGCCAAGTCCCTGCCCTACGACGAGCTGGCGCGGCCCGACTTCGACCAGTTGCCGCTCGAAAAATACCTGATGCCCTTCCCCGTCCTGCCTTACATGTCCAGCAGGGGCTGTTACTGGGGCAAATGCACCTTCTGCACCCATAGCTTCATCTACGACTCCTATTACCGGAAGGAAAACGAGGCGCGCGTCGCGGAAGAGTTGGACTACCTGGGCAAACGCTACAAGACGAAGTATTTCACCTTCTCCGACGAGGCCATATCGCCGAACGCGTTCGGCAGGATGTCCGCGCAAATCCTGTCCCAGGGCGTGGACATGCGCGCCCTGGGCATGATCAAATTCGAGTCCGGCGCCGTGGAAAGCCCGGAACTGTTCGAGAACATGCGGAAAGCGGGGTTCATCATGCTGTTTTTCGGCCTGGAGAGCGCCAACGACCGGATCCTCTCCATCATCGACAAGGGGACCGACCAGAAGACCGAAAAGATGGTGCTGGAGAACAGCGCCCGGGCCGGGATCTGGAACCATCTCTACCTGTTTTTCGGCTTTCCCACGGAAGAGCGGGAGGAGGCCGAGGATACCCGGCGCTTCGTGGAACGGCACGGCGAAACCGGGACGGGGATCGTCCATTCCGTCGGCCATTCCATCTTCACGCTGGAGAAAGACTCGGCCGTCTACCACTATCCGGAGAAATTCAAAATCGACCGCATCGTCCACGACCCGCAACGGGACCTGGCGATCATATTCGACTTTGAAATCCGTTCCGGCATGTCGCGCGAGGAGGTCATGGACGTCTATGAGGACTTCGAAACCACGATAGAAAAAAACTTCCCCTCCTGCAAAATTTGGAAATACCTCTCGCGCGAGCACTTCCTCCTCTACCTCGACCGGTTCGGCAAGGAGGAAATCCAGGAAATGGCCCGCAACGAGGAAATCGTCCTGAAAGCATGATTTCTCCGGCGTGGCGGCGGGCGTTTTTGGGTTTGACACCGGCGGTTTAATTCCCTAAAATTTAACGTACCCGCTCAATCCAAGGATTTTCCGCGGTCCCGGAGGGGTTTGCCCGGACGCGTCCTCGGATGTCTTTGCGTTTTTATAAGCCGCAGACTTTTTACAGGGCCTTCACGCAAACCGGAACACTTATCAAGCTATTGGGAGAAACGGTAAATGGGAGAACAACAAGGCGGACCCGGCGATTGGGTTAAAATGAAAATCGACCCGGGGATCTTCGAGGAACTGGGCGTCCGCGATCCGGAACAGGTCAAGCTGGAAAACGCCATCAGGCAAAAAGTCCGCCAGGTCACGAAGGAGTTGCAGACCGACCCGGACAACATGGAAAAACAGATCGAGCTGGCAACCTTGTATATCGACGGCGGCAACTACGAAATCGCCATAAAGACGCTCAAAACGGTCGTCAACAAGGACCCGAAAAACTACAAGGCCTACAAGGCCCTGGGGACCGCCTACGCCTTGTTCCGGCATGAGGACGAGGCCATGGTGGAATTCGGCCGGGCCATCGAGTTGAACCCGAACGACGCCGAAACCCATTTCAATCTCGGCGGGGTCTTCATGTTGAAAGACATGTTCGACAGCGCCGTGATCGAATTCGAGAAAACGATCGAGTTGGAACCGGGCGACACCATCGCTTACGCCAACCTGGCGGCCGCCTACGACGTGCAGAAGATGTACATCGAGGAGATCCGGGTCCTTAAAAAGGTGTTGATGTTCAACCCGGAGGACAAGGAACTGCGCTCCGCCCTGAGCACGGCCTATTACAACGCCTCGCAGTATGACGAGGCGCTCGGTTCCGCGCTGTGCGTGGTGGACCTGGACGACAAGGACCCCCAGGCCTACTGCAACCTGGGAAGCTGTTTCGCGGCCAAGAGCATGACCGACGACGCCATCAACGCCTTCAACAAGGCCATGGAACTGTCGCCCGACTACTCTCTGCCCCACACCAACCTGGGGAGCCTGTACGCCTCCCTGGGCCGGATCGAAAAAGCCATCAAGGAATTCAAGCTTGCCACTTCCCTGAACTCCGCCGACGCCCTGGCCTGGCTCAACCTGTTCAACTGCTACAAGGAAATAGGACGGACGGAGGAGTCGCAGGAGGCTTATAAAAAATACGAGGAGATCATGAGTCAGGGCCAGAAACGCGCGGCGACGGCGGATTTTTCCGGGATTCCGGGCGGAGTGTCCACCGAGCAAAAACCTCCTTCCTGATCCGCCGGTAAATATCGCGGAGACCGCGCGCCCAGCGAATGACTCACCACAGCCGGAATTTCCTGCCCCTTGGCGATTTCAAACCCGCCGACCAATGGCAAACCCACGTCAATTCCATATTCTACGGGATACAGGGGCCGGGCATCCACGACCATTTTCAGACCTACGTCAGCCGGGACCACCGGCTCGCGCACGCGCTGGCCGAGGACTTCTTCGCCGTCGCGCGCGCGCAAGGACCCGCAAGCTCCCCCCTGATCGTCCAGGAGTGGGGAGTCGGCAACGGCAATCTGGCCGCGTGTTTTCTCGCCCGGCTCAGAGAGTTGGACGGCGAGGGGAAGGTCTATCCCCGCACCCGTTACGTCCTCTGCGACTATTCCAGGGAAATCCTCGACGGGACGCGGGTCAACGCTCTCCTCCAGGAGCATGCCGGGCGTTTTTCCGCGGCGCTGATGGACGCCGAGGGGACCGATTGTTTCAAGCCGCGCTCGGTCTGCAAGATCCTGTCCAACGAAATCTGGGACGACCTCGCCGCCAAGGCCCTCCTGAAACACGACGGCCTGTTGCTGGAGGAATACCTCCAGCCTTTCCTGGAACCGGCGGCGGTCGATATGGATTTTGAGGAGTTCCGGACCTTGTTCTTGAACCGCGACCTCGATGCGTTGAAAAAACTTCCGCCCTTTCTCCACGCGATCCATTGGGAACGCTCCTATCAGCGTGTGGATATCGGGGACTGGCCCTACGCCGGGACCATCCGCTCCCTCATGGACCGGGCGGAGGAGGACATCCCCATACCCGTCAACATCGGCGCGTTCGCCGCGCTGGAGCGCGCTCTGCGGCTGTTGGCCGGGGAGAACCAGGGGTATTGCGGGTTCGACTACGGAATGTTTTCCATGCGCGAACTCAACGAGGCGGGGAGACCTTATTTCAACCTTTACGGAGGGCAGTACACGTTCATGGTGAATTTCGAGCTCCTCGCGGAGGTGGGGAAGGCCGCCGGTTTCAAGACGGTGGAAAAGGACTACCAGCGGCGCTATGTCGGCCAACGCCTGGGGGAAAACCTGTTGAGCGTGGTGGAGATCGTGCGGACGCATCCGCGAATCGCGGAAATGCCTCCCTGGGACCGGGACGCGCTCATGCTCGGCACGCTACACGCCTTGAACGGGACTTACAAAAGCCCTTACAAGCGAATCCTGGAATACCCCGTCGCGCCGGGAACTCCCAAAAAGCAAAGAAAAGAAATCGCCCGCTTGGCCGGGACGCTCAATCCCCGAGGCGTCCCCGATACCGTGGCCTATGTCACCGCCAGCGAGACCTTCGCCGTTTTAAAACAACTCCAGCGGTTGGGATACCGGGAGCGCGACCTCCGGCGGACGTTCGAGGACCCCGAACAGACCATCGCTTTCGTCTACATGAAATTCCAGTAAAACGGGGAATTACGCCGAGGGGACCTTGTCGGGCGGCGTTTCCTCTTCCATGAACTCGTCGTCATCGCCCATCAGTTCGTCCTGCTCTAACCTCAGGTGCTCGTCGCTCTCCGGCTTCTCGTCCTCGGCCGGTTCGGGCAATTCCACCCACATCGCCACGCGCGAATTGGCGCGGTCGGCGATGAAGAGCCTGCCGGGGTCCTCCTCGTTTTCCGGATCTTCGTCCAGGAACAACCCGAAGGGGTCGTTCAACGTGCTTGCGGTCGTTTCTCCGCCGCGATTGACCTTGTTGCCGAGGAAGTCCGGCTGGCCGATGACCAGGTCCGCGGGTTGTCCGCTTTCGGCGGGGAACTCCCTCCAACACAACACCCGGTGGTTTCCGCTATCGGAGACAAAGAAACCTTTCCGGCCGTAAACGACATCGGTGGGAAAATACAAGCCCGCCGCATGGGGTCTGAGGGCGCCCATCCCCATATTGACGCCGCGATGGTACATGTCTTTTTGTCCGATCACCACGTCGGCGGCCTGGCCGGTCTGACTGGGAAGCTTGTTCCAGATCAAAACGCGGTTGTTGCCCTGGTCGACCACGACGAGCTTGCCCGTCGGCTCGTGATAAAACACGCCGGTCGGGAAACTCAGGGTGTCGGGGCCGCACCGGTCGTAATCGCCGCGGTTGGGTTCTCTTTCGTCCATGTCCGTCTGCCCCAGGGAGACGTCGGCGTTCCACCCGTTAGTGAATGGGACCTTGTTCCAGATCAACACCCGGTGATTGTCCTTGTCGGCCACGAACACATGCTTGCCGTCCCCGGAACGGATGCCCAGCGGAAAAAACAAGGAACCCGACCCGACGAAACCGCGGCGGTTGGACTCGTTGGTTTCAAGATTGTCCTGGCCAAGGACGAGATTGGGGGCCTCCCCGTTCTCCGAGGGCAATCGATTCCACCGTAGAACGCGGTGGTTGCCGCTGTCGACGACGTAAAGCTGGCCGTCGATCACGGCGATCCCCGCCGGCTGGGACAGGGTATCCTCCTGGGCCTTGCTGATGGTGAACCCTTCCAGGCTCTCGTCGCCCAACCCGGAGGTCATTTCGTCCAGGGTGGTGGTGAAACCCCGGTTTTCCAGGCAATCCGCGAAATCCTCCTGGCCCAAAACCAGGCTGGCCGGCTCGCCGTTCTCCTGTGGGAGCTGACTCCACGACAAGACGCGATTGTTCCCGCGGTCGCTGACAAAAAGCATGTCGCCGTACTTGCAAATGTACTGCGGCTCGTTCAACGTGTTGTCTCCCGGGTCGTCGGCCCCGCGGTTCGACTGGCACAGGGCGAATTCGCTCTGGCCAAGGACCATGACGGCGCCTTTTTCGGACGGCTTTTCCTCCGACTCGGCCTTTTCCATGTCGTCCTCGTCGAATTCGTCCTCGTCGATTTCATCCAGGCCCTCTTCGTCCTTAACGACGTCCAGACTCTCCAGGGAATCGTCTTCTTCCATTTTCTTCAGGTTGTCCTCTGACATTTACTCCACCTCCCATGAAAAATTCAACGCGTCCCCGCCGTTCGACGGGGAACGCCGGACAGAACATTGTTATCGCATCGATCGCGATGGTCTTTGCTTGAACTTGAATTGGACTATTTTATAACGAAAACCGCTTTCATGGCAAATTTAACCTTTGCCACATGGAGATCACCTTGCGGCCATTGCGGTCCGCGTTGACCCCGTCCCAAACCGCGAAGGCAATGAGGACCGGGGATTTCGTTTCAAAATCGGCGTCCCATTTGTTCAGGGACTTGACGGAACGGGTAAAAACCACTTTCCATTTGCCGTCCTCCCAAATCCCCTTGCCCTTCACATTTTGCTTGGTCAACGGCTGGGGCGTCAAGGTCCCGAACCCCTCGGCGTTCAACTCCTCGACGGGGACCTCCCGGAACGGGTTCAAGGACTCCACCGGGTTCACTTCGCCGCCGAAGATCATCACGTCCAGGTCGAGGCCCTTGGTGGCGTATTCCAACTTCTTCTTGGTTTCGATCTCCTGTTGCCAATCGGCCCGCCATTGCCAGATATTGACCACCTTCCCCCGGTTGCCCATCCCGAAGAACGGCTCGCTGTGGCCGTGCTCGTGCAACACGGCGCCCCCCAGGGCAAACTCAATGGCCACCGCGTCCTTGAAATCCTCGTGGCGGGAAGAGGAGCGGTTCGGGACCTCGTCGTCCCATTCCACGCGGATCCCGATCTCGTCCGCGTTGACCAGGGACTGGACCTTGATCCGGTTCACGGGATTCTTGCGGGCGCTGAGCGGGATCAAGTGCACCGCGTTTGACGGGGCGTCTTTCCACATCGGGCCATTGGGGTCGAGGTCCAGGGGCTTGTCGATTTTCCCGGCGCGGAGGTCGATCTCGTATTCGGCCTTCTGCAATTTGTCCATCTGGATCCGGGATTGGATAAACGAGGCCAGGTCCCACCGTTCATGGTCCGAGAGGTGTCCGAAAGATTTCATGGGCGTGCCGTCGAGGCCGACAGTCAGAGTGAGGAAAATGTCCTTCAACTCAAAACCCGCCTTGTAGGTGTTGGGGTTCGTGAGGTCGTAAACAAACGCCCGATGGTCCCAGACGTCGAACAATTGCTCGGCCATCGGGCCGTCGCCTTTAAGGTCCGTCCCATGGCATCGCTCGCACCGCATCTCGGCGTAAATTTTCGCTCCCCGCGAAACGGTCTCCGGGCCGGTTTCGGCGGGGGCCTTGATCTCGACCGGGCTTCTCGGCTTCTCCTCGGCAAACCGCTTGGAAAAAGACTTGATGTACTTGACCGCCGACCAGATTTCATCCTCGGACAAGGCGGCCCCCCATGCGGGCATGGACGTGCCGGGCACCCCGCGCGCGATCGTCCGGTAGACGTCGGAGTCGAGGGGGAGCGCCCCGGAAGGCGTGGAATGGAATTTGAAAACGCCCTTGCGGAAATCCCTGGGCCAGGGGTAAAGATAGCCGGTGGCTTTGCCGCCGCCGTTGCCGTCCTCCCCATGGCAAAAAACGCACATGTGTTTGTAGACGGCGGAACCCAGCGCGACGCTCCCTTTTCCGGGTAGCGAATCCCGGTCTTGCGGATGGCCTTCATGAGAGCGGTTGCCGGCGGTCGCCAGCGGGGCTTTTTCCGCCTCGCCGGGCCGAGGATGGGCCCAACCGGTCCCTTGGCAAATCGCGATCGAAAAGCAAAGGAATAAGGAGAAAACCGGGAATCTCTTTTTAGCGTACCAGGGGCTTCGGGACCGAGAGGGTATACAGGACTTCATTGCCGTTTAATCCGTCTTCCTCAATATCCACCCAGATATTCTGGCAATTGCGGCGAAAATCGACGCCCATGCAATAAAACAGGGGATATTTATTCGTATAATAAATGACCGGATGGGAAATATAGACGCTGAGCTTGTCTCTCCGCGCTATTTCGATCGCCTGCTCGACGGTGGTCCCCTCGGCCGGCGCATTCCGAATGATTTTGCGGATGACCATGTAATCCAGACTGCCGTCGAGGTTCAGGTCGTAATAGGTCGCCACAAGCCCCGTGATATTCATCAGCTCCCAACCCCTGTAGGATGGGTCGCTCCAGCCAGGTTCCTTGGGGATCGGCGAGTCCGGGGAATTCCGCGGCGCGTCCTGCGCCAGACAAACCGCCGCCAGGACAAAAAAACCAAGCTGAACGCAAAGGACCAAGGAAAAAACCGTTTTCGATTTCGCCACGACCGAAGTCCTCCCTGAAAACAAAAAAAGTCAAAGGGAAATTAGGACTTAAGGTAACATAATTTTCCCGCCAAGGAAACGTCAATTAAGCGTCCGTAAAAAAACAGGGAATCCGGGTGTCGGCAGGGATGGCCGATTCCGATGAGCCGCCCGGCGCCATCCCGTACTACATCTTGCTCTACTTGCCCATTCAGACTATACGTTAAAACACGCATGGAGAATTTCCTTTGCTCGGCGCGCCAACATCGGCCTTTCTTTTCGCGCCAAATAAAAAAGGCCGCCGGCGGACAATCCGCCAATGGCCTCAATTTAGGAAATTCCCGGTTAATTATTTAGGACGCGGAATCGCGTTTTTGTGTCCCCCCCCTTCAATCCATATCTCCACAAAGAAATTCAGAAAGCAAGGCCGCGCCCTTCGTTCACTGGCCTTGCTGTTCAAACCGAAAACCAAGGATGTTTCCCCCTCCCGTCCCCCAGGGGGAGGCGAGGGGCTTCGGGAGGGGAAAACATTTCCGAAGCGTTCACCATCCGGGCCTTCAACACATTGGCCCGAAGCAAGGATAAATAATGGAAAGGTCGCTGACGCCGTCGCGCGAACAACACAGTTAAGACTTTTTCCACCTCTCCCATGCTTGCAAAAGGAGTTTTTCGCGGCTTCACAGGCCTATACAACTGGGCATGGAATTTCGAGAAAAACTGTTTTAAACTGTCTTTAAAACGCACGAGGTCAATGTCCATGAAATTCAGAATCCTGATCGAGCAAGACGAGGACGGCGTGTTTGTCGCGGAGTGTCCCTCCCTCCCCGGATGCATCTCCCAAGGGAAAACGCGGAAAGAGGCTCTGGACAATATCCGGGACGCCATGAAAGGTTATCTGGAGAGTTTGAAGAAACACAACGAACCCCTGCCGCCTCCCATCGAGGAGGAAATCGTCGAGATATCCATTTGAGCAAGCTCCCGGTTGTTTCCGCAAAGGACGTTTGCAAGGCCCTTAAAAAACTCGGGTACGATATCGACCACCAAACGGGAAGCCATATCGTCCTGCGAAATGCCCATCCTCCCTATCGCAGGTTGACCATTCCAGACCATAAGGAAATCGCCAAGGGAACGCTAAGGGCCATCGTCCGTCAAGCCGGGCTAATGCCGGACGAATTCAAGACCCTGTTATGAGCCTCCCATCCTTCAAACCAACGCCTAAAATCATATTTACATCTTGGGTGCATGACTGCACAGGTTTTGTACAGGTTTTTTGGCCAGTCAAATAGTTGACAACGGAAAACAAACCGAATAGTTTCAATCGGATAGCTTTTTGGGCAGTCGGTTTTCAGGGTTTGTTTTTAAAACTCTCACGGCGACTTCGACGCGCGAACCGAGCCTGTTGATTATCGCCACCATGCGTTCAACGCTAATGCGCCGGAAATCCGCATTCCGGATGCGCGAGAAATCTCCGGCATCGATTCCCGCGAGACTCCGCGCTTTTCTTACGCTTAGCTCGTTTCTATCGAGCATTTTGATAATTTCCGCCGCAAGAATCGCTTTCAACTGGCGGACGTCGGCGTCCGGCATATTGAGATCGCGATAAATATTCCCAAGCGGAAATGGCCCATTGACATCGTCGATGCGTCGTTGTAAATGTCGGCAAGGAAGATTTAGCGGGACGCTGAAAAAGTCCCTTTTTGCCCCAAAAACGTCATGCCCGCGATAGGGGGCAGGAATCCAGAAAATCCTCAAAAATACTGGATTCCCGTTGCCACGGGAATGACGGCAAAAAACTATAAAATAGTTTTTCAGCGCCCGGCTAGGGGTAAAAGTACGCTTTGACGACGTATTGCTCGACTTGCCGGTGGGAGTTGAAGAACGACGCGTTGATCGAGATGGCGTGTCTCTGCATTTCGATCCAGTCGGAGCGCCGCTCGTAAAAGTCCGGGATGACGTTTTTTTCCAGCTTGTCGTAGAACTGCCGGGCGTCGAACCGCGCCAATTCCTCCAGGCTCATTTCCGGATGGGTGTCCAGGTCTCCTATGGCCCAGCCGGTCACCCCCTCGATACAGCCCTCGACCCACCAGCCGTCGAGGATGCTCAGGTTGAGGACGCCGTTGAGCACGGCTTTCATCCCGCTCGTCCCGGAGGCTTCGTGGGGCCGGATGGGGGTGTTGACCCACAGGTCCACGCCGCCGGTGATCAGGAATCCCAGGCGCATGTTGTAGTTCGGCAGGTAGACCACTTTCAGTTTCCTCGCGCGCTTTTCGATTTCCTTGATGTACCGGTGGATGTCCTTGATGTTTTTCTTGCCGTCGGCGTCCCTCGGATGCGCCTTTCCGGAAAACACCAGTTGGAGCCCCGGCGAGTTTTCGGCGATGGAAATGAGCCGGTCGAGGTCGTTGAACATCAGGGTCGCCCGCTTGTACGCGGCGGACCGGCGGGCAAACCCCACGGTCAGGACGTCGGGATCGAGCTTGACCGAGGTCGTCCGGCGGACCTCGTCCAGCAGGTCCCTCTTGCACTGCATGTGGGCGTCCCAGATTTCCCCGCAGGGGATGCTTTCGGCCTGGCGCAGGTACTTGGGGTCCCGGGTCCACAACTTGGCGTATTTGTCGAACAGGTCGTGGAACGGCTTGTGCGTCCAGGTCGGGACGTGGATGCCGTTGGTGATGTAATCGATCTGGTAGGTCGGGAACATGTTCCTGGAAACGTCGCCGTGGGCCTTGGCCACGCCGTTGGCGAACCGGCTGAGGTTGAGTCCCAGGGTGGTCATGTTCAAGACCCCGTTGCCGCAGATTTTCTTGAGGACCGTCAGGGAGATGCCCGTCCTGAGAATTTTCTGCATGAGGTCGTAGGAAAAAACGTCGTGACCGGCGGCCACCGGCGTGTGGGTGGTGAACACGCATTGGCTCCGCACCTTCTCGAAGTCCCAGGTGGTGTCCTCGTCCCAGGTCTCGAAAATGGTCCTCCGGCTTTCGCGGAGCAATTCCAAGGTCAGCAGGGAGGAATGCCCCTCGTTCATGTGGAAGGTCTTTATGTCATGGAACCCCAGGGCGCGGAGGTATTTCACCCCGCCGATGCCCAGCAGGATCTCCTGCTTCAAGCGGAACTCGTTGTCGCCGCCATAAAGCGAGGAAACCAGGTTGCGGTCCTGCTCCGCGTTTCCCTCCAGGTCGGTGTCCAGAAAAACGATCGGCACTTCCTTGCCGGCGGTCCCCTTGCAACAATACAGCCAGCCCTGGACGAGGATGTCCCGGCCCTCGATCTCGCGCAGGATGATTTTCTGGGGGAGGAGCCTGAGTTTCTCCGCCGGGTCCCAGTTCGTCTCGCGCTCGACCTGCTCGCCGTTGGCGTCGATCTCCTGGGTGAAATAGCCTTTATGGTAAATCAGGCTCACGCCGACGACGGCCAGCCCCAGGTCGGCGCACGATTTCAGGGTGTCCCCCGCCAGTATCCCCAACCCGCCGCTGTAGGTCGGCAGGTCGGTCTCCAGCCCGATCTCCATGCTGAAATAGGCGATCGTGGGATTGAAGTTGACGACGGACGCGAACCCCTCGGTCATGGCGGACGATTTGGACAACGCGGTCGCCGGATTCATGACAACAGACTGTTAACGGCGGAGGGAACGTCCTCGTGAACCTCAAAAACGTCGTGCAGTTTGGCCATCTCGAAAACTTCCTTGGGGGCCCCCGTCAGGCGGGCCAGAAGAAATTTGCCGCCCATTTTTTTGAGCCTTTGATGACCGCTGATGAACACGCTGATCGTCGAACTGTCGAGGTAGCTCACCTTCTCCAGGTTCAACACGAACTTGCCGAACCCTCGCGAGATGTACGCGTCGATCAGCTTCTGCACCTCGCCGGAATTATAAATGTCCAGTTGCCCGGCAAGGTCGAAAATGATCGCGTCTCCCTCGTCCCGGCAGTCGATGTCGATTTTCCCCATCAACCCCAGTATTTCCTTGTGGATGTTTTCCATAAGCGCCGCTCCGATCAAAGCGTTTGGGATTCTTCAACAAGTCTCAAAATTGTTTTTCGTATCTTCCCGGAGCCTCGCCGGAGGGGACGTGGTCTTCCCAATAAGTCTCGAGATGGGGCTCGAATTTTCTTTTGAGAGGGTCCTTGCCCGTGATAAGGAAAAATACCCGGATGGGAGTGAATATCGTAAAGTAAACGAACCCCAGAATCAATTTAGCGTTGAACGCGCCCAGGGCTTCCGCGAACCGCATCCAGGGACGATGGACAACCTCCAGCTTGAGCGGCGCGGCCAAGGCGAACGCGATAAAAACGACCGCCAGAAGGACGGGAATGGGCAGGAAGGCATAAACCCCCTTGTACGCCGACGCGCCGGAGACAAGGGAGAGAACGGCCCCCATCGTCAAGCCAAAGGATCTTAAAATTTTTTCCGGCGGTTGTTTAAGGGCCATGGATTATCGAAAAACGATCGAATCGTTACGGAGACTTCATTTTATATTATGCCAAAAACATGACAAGGAAAATCGACGGCGTCAAACCGGTCCGTAGACCAGGCGTTCCGCTTCCTCGTCGAACGCGCCGGCTTCCCCGTCGAAGACCTTCCTGCCTTTTTTCAGGGCGATGATTCTGCGGGCATACTGCCGGGCCAGTCCGGGCTGGTGGAGGTTGCACAGAACGGTCGCGCCGTCCCGGGCGTTGATCTCCGCGAGTATGTCGAGAATCGCCCTGGCGGAGGCCGGGTCCAGGCTCGACACGGGCTCGTCCGCCAGGATCAGAACCGGCTCCTGCATCAGGGCGCGGGCGATTCCCACGCGCTGTTGCTGGCCCCCGCTCAACGTTTCGACCCGTTGGTAACTCTTGTCGAGGAGGCCGAGGCGCTCCAGATTGTCCAGGGCCCGGCCCACGCACGCCTTGGAGAAATAGTTGACGAACCCGGCCAGCGCGGGCGTGTAGCCCAATCTCCCGGTCAAGACGTTGGTGAGGACCGACACGCGCTTGACAAGGTTGTAATCCTGGAAAACCATCCCGATTTTCCGCCGCATGGTCCGGAGCCGGCCGGGCGGGGCGCCCGTGACTTCCTGGCCGTCGAAAAAGACCCTGCCCGAGGTGGGTTCCACCAACCGGTTGACGCACCGCAGGAGGGTCGATTTGCCCGACCCGCTCGCGCCCAGCGCCGCGACGAATTCCCCCCGTTGCAACTCGAAGGAAACTCCGTCCAAGGCCCGGGTCCCGTCCTCGAACGTTTTTCGCAACTCTTCGACGCGAAGCATCATTTTGGATTATGGCGAGGATTTTTCCGGATCCAGACGGAGCAGACGGCCCGCCTGCCGGACGGGATCGAAAAAAGCGTCCAGGTCCACAAGCCCCGAAATCCCGTAAACCTGCTTCAGGACCTTGCTTCCCTCCGGAGTTTTGGAAAGGCGTTTCAACCCCTCCTTGACACGCTCCATGATACCGGGGCCCAACCCCTTGCGCGCCGTCACGGTGTCGTTGGGGATGTTTTTCGTGAAGGCGATCACGCGGACTTTGTCGTAAACGTCGGGAAAACTTTTGGCCACGGCGGCGCGGGCGTCGTCGTAGGTCGCCCCGCCGTCCACCTCCCCTTTCATCACGGAAAGGACGACGGCGTTGTGCGAACCGGCAAACACCGACTTGGAAAAATAATTGTCCGGATCATGGCCCTGCGCGGCCAGAAGGGCCTTGGGGTAGATGTGTCCCGAGGTCGAGGCGGGGTCCACGAACGCGAAGGTTTTCCCTTTCAAGTCCTCCAGGCCCTTGATGCCGCTCTTCGCGCCAACCATGATCTGCCCGCGATAGAAAGGACTACCGAAACGGTCCACGATCAGGAGAAGCTGGACGTCGTACTTGTCCTTGGCCAGGACGTAGCTGAAGGTCGCCAGCCATCCGATGTCCACCTTGCCGGCGCCCATCGCCTCCACGACGGCGGCATAACTGGTGGCTACGGAGGTGACAAAATGCAGGCCGGTCTGTTTTTTGAGCAGGCGGGCGATCTCCTGCCCTCCCTCCAAAATCACTTGCGCGTCGCCGGAGGGGACGAACATCATCCGCAACGGATAGGCCTCGCTTCCCAGGTCGCCGGCCAGCGTGACGCTGGACCCAATGGGCTCGGCTTTGAAGGCAAATAGACATCGCGAAAGGCAATTCGCGTTTGGCCAGCCGCCTCTGGGTATTTGCCCGGCCAGCGCGTTGGAAACCGCCAGAACGAAAACGAGCAAAGCCGCCGTCAACCAGGCCGATCTCAAACCGCGCCGCCTCCGTGTCAAACCGCCTCCAGATAAATTCGACTCATTCGGGGACAGTATAGCGCCGGACGATTTCCGTAAACCAGAGGATTAAGAGCGCCTGACAAAATGAAGTTTTCCATAACTTCCTCCTCCTTCCTAACATACAAGGGGGGGGGCGGGTGGGGGCCCCGGGCAACC
>JACQQK010000044.1 GCA_016207065.1 Nitrospinota bacterium | reverse complement strand
CGGATCCAGCGTTCTCACCCTCCCCCAGCCCCCTCCCTCACGGGAGGGGAGGTATTTGCGTGTCCAGACAGTCGGTTCATTTTGTTAGGCGCTCTAAAGAAGTTAGTTTTGACTTTCGGAACCGCCGGCGTCAACGTCCTTCTCGTTCCCTTCTCCCGGCCTGAAAACCAATCCTTATGATCGGATTTCTCAAACCCTACAAGATGGAGCTGTTGCTGAAGGACTGCCTGTACTACAAGCTGTACTACTGTAGCATCTGCAAGCAGTTGACGCGAAACAATTTCCGGGCGTACGCGTTCCTGAACAGCTACGAGGGGACCCTCCTGGCGATGCTCTACAACGAGATGGCGGTGCGGGACGCGGGGGCCGTCAAGGAGCGGTGCACGGGCCTGCCCATCGCCAAGGTGGCGGTCCTCGCCCCCGGCAACGAGGCTGTCGAACTGGGAGCCTTCATCAGCCTGCTGGCGTTTCAAATCAAGTTCCAGGACGACCTGGCGGACGAATCGGGGTTCTGGATCTCGCTGTACAACAACCTCCTCCTGCGCCGTTTGAGGAAGACCTTCTCCCGGCAGGGCGATTCCGCGAAAAAATTCAACATCGACATGGACCATGTCCGATCGGGCCAGGAAGACCTGGACCGTCTGGAAAAGGACCCCGGCGCCAGGGACATCGAGGTTTTCCTGGAGCGCTGGGCGGCGCTCTTTTCCTATATCATGACCCAACCCTTCAAGGGGAAGATCGACGGCGACCGTCACCAGGCGCTGGCCTTATGGTTCAACGGCTTGGGGAAGATCGTCAACCTCATGGACGCCATGACCGACATCCACCAGGACCTGAAGGCCGGCAAGTTCAACCTGCTCCTGCGGACCGAACCCGGCCCCCGCGCGGACAACGACGAATGGCTGAACGCGGCCTACCAGAAATATTTTAAAACGATCCAGGACAAAAGGGCGGAACTGCTCGCCCTGCTCCCCCGGCTTGGATTGAGCGAGTCCCTGCCAGTCGCGCAAAACATACTCACGCACTGTCTTGACAAGGAAATGGTAAAAGTGTTTGAATCTATGGTTTTGAGGAAGGAAAACCAGGAAAGACTGCTGTTCAACTGCAAGGAATTCTAAAAGGGAGAATCTATGTTTTGTCCAAATTGCGGTTCCGAGAACCAGGACACCGCCAACTTCTGCGTCAAATGCGGCAACCCGGTAAAACAGGACCCCAACGTCCAACTGCCGCAACAGTACCAGCAACAGCCGCCGGCGTACTACCAGCAACAACCGCCCCAATTTCAAAAGCCGGACCTGAAAAACACGTTTGTCCACAGCGCCGCCTCGGGGGCCGGGACCTACGCCGGATGTTGTTGCATGAACGCCCTCTCCAACCTGCTCTGCGACGCCTGTGAATAATGTCTCCTGAGGCCATCGAAGGGCTGGTCCGGGACCATGGCTACGGCGTCATCCTGTTCGGAACGTACTTCGACCATTACGGCATCCCCCTGTTCCTGGTGTTCGGAGGCATTGCCGCGTCGAAGGACATCCTGAACCTATACGTTGTCTTGTTGTGCGGGTTCGCGGGGGGATGGATCGGGGACTTGTTCCTCTATTTCCTCGGATACAAGACGGGCCTCCAATATTGGATGCAGTTCGCGTTTGTCCGCAAACTGGCGAAACCGGTCGCGACGACCGACCGCCTTTTCAAAACGCGGCCCGCGACGATGGTCGTGCTGGGCCGCTTCCTGTTCGCCGTCTCGAAAATCATCCCGCCGTTCGCCGGGATGGTCCGCTACGACGTCAAGCGATACGTCCTCTATTCCTTTTTGGGCAATGTCCTGTATTCGGCGGTCTACGCCTGGAGCAGTTTCCTGGTCGGCCCGTACGTTTTAAAGTCCCTGAAAGAGTTGAAAGCCGCCAATATCTTGATCACGGCGCTGTTCGTCCTGGCCATGTTCTGGCTGGGAAAAAAAGCGTTGAAAACCTCCCGGATTCCGGGAGGGATTTGAACGGTCCCCTTTTCCTCTCGACCCCTGGCCGGTTGTCCATGAACAAAAAAAATTACTACGACATCCTGGGCGTTTCCCCCAAGGCCTCCTATCAGGAGATTAAAAAAGCCTATCGCGCTCTCGCGAAACAGTTTCATCCGGACGCCCTCGCCAACCCGGCGCGGGAACAGCAGGAACATTTCGCCAGAATCGCCGAAGCCTACGCGACGTTGTCCCACCTGGAGAAGCGCCGCGCCTACGACGTTTTCCTTTTCGGCGCGAAAGAAGAGCCAAAAGGCCGGTTCCGTTTCGCGCAACCGCATTATTCCGGCTACCCCTACTTCCAGTACGACATTTTCACCCCCTACATCCACGCGTTTTTCGTCGGCGGCAAGGCTCCCCGGACGAAAGAGGAAAGCCTGAGGACCGTCCTGTTCAACTACCGGACGCTCATGGTCTCCATCCTGGGCGCCTTGTACTTCTTCAAATTCTTCGCCGCCATGGACGGGACCGTGGTCGAAAGGAAAATCGAGGCCGGCCTGTTCGACAATCTCGCGCACTACCTCGTGCTGAAGGGCGAGGGAGAAAAAGAGAAGAAGCGGCGGGTAAAACCGGAGTTGTACGACCGGGTCAAGGACGGCGACCGCGTGCAAAAAGACTATTTTTCGTTTTCGTACAGGATCAACGACGAAGAGCATAATCCCGTCGGCCCGCCGCGTTTCCTGCTCCAGGTCGCGCTGATCTACGGTTTCATCTCCGGGGGTTTATATCTGCTCGAGTTTTTCAGGAAGTGAATTTCGCCTCGCCGGATTCGCAATCGGGACGCGTTCGGCCAGGTTCCCGGCGGAGGGAGTTCACAAGTCCTTGAGGATCTCTTTCCTTTTCTCCTGATATTCCTTCTCCGTAATCAGCCCGTCGTCCTTCAGCCGTTGGAGCGTCCGCAAACGCTCCTCGACGGGGGAAACGGTCGGCGAAGCGGGAGCGTCGGGCGTCGCGAACCGGGGAGCGTCGGGCTGGTCCGTCAACGCCGAGTTATAGTCTATTGACAGGTCTTGCACTTCCGATTTCAGGATCCGGCCTAACTGTCCCCGTTTTTCCTCCAGCGTTTGATGCTTGCCGGGGACCAACGCATAAACCGGCGGCACGTTGACGAACAGAGGGTCTTTGCGCAACCGATCGAGAATGTTTGGCATGGTTACCTCCAGCCGGTAATTGGCCAACAAAAGATGGAGCCGCGTTCCGCCCACGAACCAGGCGCCGGTGACGACCTCGGTCACCTCCGGCGAGCGCGACCGGCTCAAATAAAACGTCGCCCATTTTTCAGGTTGCGCCTGGGCAAAACTCTCGCTCAACGCCGCGCCGAGGTAGGCAATTTCGCCGGAGTCAAAAGCCGGAGCCGCGGCGCTCTTGGCGGTAAAGAACGGCGGGAAACCGCTCTCGCTTTGCACGCGGATGCTGGATAAAATGGCTACCCACTGTTCGGGCTTCAGGTCGAGGGGATGAGAGAAACGCACTTTGGCCCCCTGGGGAAGGCCAAGGGGAGATTGAAGACGCACGAAGCGGCCCGCGTTTTTGCAATCGGCGCAGTCGGCGGGGCCCGCCCCCGACGACAGGCGGGCATGAAAGAGCCCCGCCAGCGTCAAAAAAAGGATCAGGGGAAGAGCAAACGATCGCCCTGAACGTTTCGCATCAATGAAGTTCCGTATCGCCACCGGTCTACAATAATCCATCACAAAGCCGCTGACAACACCGAAGAGAGGCGCCCGACAAACGCCGGTCCTACTCCTTGCAGAAACTCCGTTCGTAAGCGAGGATTTTCCAGGCCTCCTCCTCGCCGATGACCGCCGGGACAAGCGAAACCATGCCCGTGCCGGGGCTCCCGAACTTGACCACCCAGAACAATTCTCCATCGACGCGATTATGATGAAACTTGCAGTTGGTGAAACTTCTGGGAGAAGGGTCAAGCATCTGACCGACAGGGCCGTCGCCCTGCCCGGACTTCCCATGGCAGTTATGGCAGGTGCCCTTGCCCTCGAACAGTTTTTTGCCCTCGGCGATAATATCCGGCGGCGCCTTCCACAGGTCTCCAAAAGGCGCCGTGAGTTTTTTAGCTTCCTCCATTTTGGAGGCGGGAACCCGGGGAACCATGGGATCGCTCTCTTCCGCGAAACCCGCGCCGCCCGTCAACAGTATCAGAACGACCGGCAAACCCATGAGCTTCAAACAAAAACTATCGCGTCCGCCGATTCGTTTCGGCTTTTGAGTGAACATAAGCGCCTCTTATTTAATATCGACCGTCATGACCTCGCGTCTTAGAACGCAAAATCGAAGCCAAGCAGGAAAGTTTTCTCCAACTGGTCTCCGCCCAAAAGCCCGACTTTCGCGACGTCCGAAACGTTGTACTCGGCATGCAACGCAATATCCGTGCGCGGCGAGTAGTGAAAATTGTAACGGACCATGAACGTATGAGAGTTCACGTCGTTATAATCCTTGACGAACGTGGAGTTGCCCTGGGTTTCGTTGCGGATCATGTCGTACCGGTAAATCAGCATCATGCCCGGAAGGTTAAGCACGGGAAATTGGGCCGGACTCCAATCCAACTCGGCAAAAGCCCCATTCCACGTAGCCCTCTGGGCGGTCGCGATAGCGGGAGCGAACAACTCCTTATCGTCATTGGCGTGCATCCAGGCGCCGAACAGGTTCCACTCCGAGGCGAAGGTCGTGCTGAAGTCCACGCCGACCCGGTCGAAATTCCGGGCGTCCGTGCCCACCGCCAAACAATCGGGGCAAAGCGAACTGGCGCTCGTGGGGGCGGAGCCGGACGCGCCAAAGACGCCGACCCGGTGGCCCTTGACAATCCCATACCCGCCGAACGACTGGGAGACGCGCCCGTAGAAGCTCATATCGTTCCCGCCCGTGCCGGCGCCGTTTTGTAAAGTTCCCCCCATCGTGTTGTTGGACACGGCTGTCAGGGAATACCTGAAATACCCCTTTTTCGTCCCGGGAACCTCGGCGAACCCGGACAACTCCAGCCCATTCTGGTTGTCGCCAAATATGAAGGAGTTCGGGTTGGCATAGGTCGCGGTGGCATTGGCGGCCGCCTGGTGGACCGTGTAAGGCGTCCCGGCCTGGTAGTGATACATGGCGAAGGTGGTATTGAGCGTGGAATTTCGCTTCTCGCTGAACGGGCTGTCCAGTTCGAACCTGCCGACCTTTAAATTCAGGAGATAACTTTTATCGCCGCCGCCGATAAACCGTTCCAAGTTGTCCAACCTGACATATGCGGCCTCCAGGTTGCCGTCGTTCACGGAGGAACCCGTTTGAAAACCGGCTCCGGAAAGACCGGGAGTGAACACGATCCCAAAACTGACATTCCGGGTCAAAATCCCAAAGCTCAGAATGTCCATGCCGGTGAACCCGAAACCGGAACTGGTCATCTGGTTGCCGTCCACCCGCAGACTGGAGCCTTGATAGCCCGTGGTGGTGCGGAGCGACACGGGCCAGTAACCCATGGTGATGCTTTCATGGGTAGGCAATTCGTTTTCCGTCCCCATCTGGTAACCGCGGTCGCGAAACAGATTGCCAAAATCGTTCAGTTTCGGGAACGAAGGCACATGGCAGGTTGGACACGTCACGTTATATTTCCTGGCAAACGCCGGAATCGCTCCCGCCGCTTGTGGCGCTACAGCCTGATAGCAAAATAAAGCGATAAACAAGAAAGCGGTTAGCGTTCTTCCCCTAGTCTCCATACTGTGTATCATGCCATCCTCCAATTATAAAAATAATAATCAATATCAATAATTAAATAAAAAAACTTATATTTTAGTAAATATGACTGAAAACAAAACAATCTACTTGACGAAATTGATAATTGTTATCAATTAATAAAGAAAGACCCCTTTTTTGTCAATAAAAAAATTTCCGGAAACTCTACAATTGACGAAACGACTTGGGGTCGAGGATTCCGGGTAAAACCGCGGGCGGACTCATTACCCCGGTTGGATTGGTAACCTCTTTCGCCGGTCAGGGACTTCGACCAGGCGATTTAGATCAGGTCAGGGCGTTGTCATTTTCGTCAAAAAACGACGGGAACTTCGGATCGACGCGGCAATCCATCTTCTGCCCATCGGACAAAGGCTTGTCGCCGGCAAAGGAGCGAATCGAACCGCCAACGCTTTGCAAAAAGACCTCGCGTTTTGTTTTGATGAAGCTTGGTTTATCCCGATACTTCGAGGTTCGGAACGGCGGGGTGAGGCGACTTCGCGCGGGGTTGACTTTCCGGGGAAGGGATTTTTGGCAGGCGCACCTTGAACTTGGTCCCCACGCCGAGCTGGCTTTCCACCTGGACCTCGCCCTTGTGGGACTCGACGATGAATTTGCAGATGCTCAACCCCAGACCGCTCCCGCGGTCGTGGCGCGACCGGGCCTTGTCGGCGCGGTAGAACCGGTTGAAGATGAAAGGCAGGTCGTTCTCGGAAATGCCGATGCCGTTGTCCTGGACGGTCAGGAAAGCGAAGTCGTCCTTCTCCTGAAGGGAAATTTTGACCTCGCCGCCGGGCGGGGTGTACTTGATCCCGTTGTGCAGGAGGTTCCAGATCATCTGGCGGAGACGGAAGGCGTCGCCATTGATCCGCGCCGGTTCCAGATAGGAGACCACGATGGAGATATTTTTTTCCGCGGCCAGGACCTCGCCGTGCTTGCAGACCTCCACGATGATCGAACTCAAATCGACGGGGGCCAAATCGAGCTTGATCCTGCCCTCGTCGGACTTCGACAAGGTGAACAGGTCCTCGATGATCCTGGACATGTAGTTGATCTCCTCGAGGTTGCTGGAAAGGACTTCCTGGTACTCCTGGGTGGTCCTCGCCTTGCTCAACGTGAGTTCGCTCTGCCCCTTCAAAACGGTCAACGGGGTGCGCAGTTCGTGCGAGGCGTCGCTACCGAACTGGCGCATCTGGGAGAACGAATTTTCCAGCCGGTCCATCATGTCGTTGAAGGTGGTCGCCAGGCTCCCGATCTCGTCCTGTTCCTCCGGAACGGGGATGCGCTTGCTCAGGTCGGCCCCGCCGGCGATGGCCCTGGCGGTCTGGGTGATCTTGGCCACCGGTTTCAAGGCCCGCCGGGCCATGAAGCGTCCGACCAGGGTGGTCAGCATCAGCGTCGCGGTGACGACCGTGAACAGGAAGATCCGGAGGTTCCGCAAGGTCTCGTGGACGCCCTCCAGGGATGTCCCCACCTGGACCAGGTTGACGAGGACGTTGTTGCGCATCACCGGCATGGTGATCACGCGGATGGGATAGGTCTCGAAGACCTTGAACGTCTCGTAGGTGACCTCTCCGCCGACCGCGTTGGCATAGGCGGACTGGGTGAGCGGGAACTGGGAGGCGTCGATGTTCCTCGACCGGGAACCGACATTGCCCGATTCGTCGTAAATCCGGTAAAACTTGTTCAGGTTGCCGAATCCGAGAAACTGCTCGAAAAAGAATTCCAGGCCGGGAGGCGCGCCGGAATATTTGAGCAACGCGGTCTTGGCCACCACGTTCGCCGACACTTTCAGCGAGTTGTCCACGCTCTCGTAGAGCCTCTGCGACAGAAAATAGTACAGGAGGGCGCTGAAGAGGACCAGGATCGTGGCCAGGACGAACACGTACCACGCCGTCAACTTGGACCGGATGGAGTTGAAAATCATAAGTTCAGGAATCCTTCATCACGTATCCGACGCCCCTCAGGGTATGCACCAGTTTCCGGGGATGGTTCTTATCGATCTTCTTGCGCAGATGGTTGATGTAGACGTCGATCACGTTGGTGAAGGTGTCGAAATTATAGTCCCATACGTGCTCGGCGATCATGGTGCGCGTCAGGACTTTTTCCTGGTTGCGCATGAAATACTCCAGGAGGCTGTATTCCTTTCCGGTCAGATCGATGTCCTCCCCCCCGCGCCGCACTTTATGGCTGATGAGGTCGAGAGTGAGGTCGCCGCATTGCAGGAGGGTCTTGGCTTCGGCCTTGCCCCGGCGCAAGAGGACGCGTATCCGGGCAAGCAGTTCGGAAAAAGCGAAGGGTTGGGTCAGGTAGTCGTCGGCGCCCTTGTTCAAGCCGTCCACCTTGCTCTCGACCGAATCCTTCGCGGTGAGGAGAAGGATGGGGACGTCGACCTTCATCTTCCTCAGGCCGGTCAACACGTCCATGCCGTCGACCTTGGGGAGCATGATATCGAGGATGATCAAGTCGTACTGGTTCTGTTCGCCCATGTACTGGCCTTCCTCGCCGTCGTGGGCGACATCGACGGCGTAAGTCTCTTCCTCCAATCCCTTCTTGATAAACCCCGCGACTTTTTTATCGTCCTCAACGATCAAAATGCGCATGGTCAATCATCCCACTTCTTTTGATCCTTATGCAGTTCGATCTCCCCTTCGAGCATCTGTATATGACGTTCGCAATCCTTCATGATCGCGGAATACATGGCGCGGCAACTGTCGTCACTGGCGTCGATCATGGCCTGTCGGCAAACCTTCACGGCTTCCCTGGCCGATTCGATGGCCTTCTTCAAGTTGTCGTTGAATTTTCGGGTCATTAATTTTTTACTTTTCTTTATGGAAATAACCAAAAGGCGATTCCGTTCGAGTTTATTTTATCATCAAATTTCCCGTCTTAACGCAAATCTTTGCCGTAGCCGGTTTTCCGGGGACCGCCGCTCGTCCCCATTGAAGACTGGCCCGGCGATTCACTTGTCCCGCGAATCGAATTCCTTCTGAAACATTATTTTCACCATAATGAGCCCCAGCGCGACGCCAAAGATGGGCAGGGCGTTGACCAGTTCCGCCAAATAACGTCCGAACAGGCCATAGTTCCTGCCCAGATTGGTGAGGATGGGATGCCCGGATTTTTCCACCCCATAAAAAATGAGGTTGATCAGGACCCCGCAGACGAAACCGATGAATCCCCCAAATCCGTAATAAATATATTTCATCTTCTGGCCGATTTTCGTATGATGTTGACTGAAAACATTCGCCTCCTATACTTTTCGTTGGAAATGTTAAAACAAACGCCCCGCCCCCTTGTAAAGGGGGCAGGGGGGATTCGCGCTACTCGCCGTAGGGGCGGCATGGCTCTGCCCGGATTGCCCTCGACGACCGTCGCTCGCCATCCGAGTCAAGCCTGTTGGGGCCAGCGACTCGCTGGCGCAAGCAAAAGCTTCAAATCCCCCTATCCCCCTTTGCAAGGGGGGATGAGCGGAACAGGTTTGTCGCCGACTTTACGCCCCTCCAACTGGAGAACGTTGTCATTATATTAACCCGAAGAGGCGTCATGCGATTAAAAAATAAAGCGGCGGGCGGGGGGGATACGCGCGTTTTATCAAGTAACATGAAAAACTATTTTATTCTCTTTTGCCGTCATTCCCGTGAAAAGGGAATCCTGGATTTTCAAGGGCTTTCCGGATGCCCCGCTTTCGCGGGCATGACGATTTTTGGGCCAAGAAGGACTTTTTCAGCGCCCTGTTAGAGCAAGGGTTGACTGCGTCCCGTCCGGATATTAGAATGAATGCAACCGGGCACATGCGTAAAACCTCCAGGACGATTCGATTTATTAAACTGAATATCCTCCAAACCGCTTAATCCAAATCCGAGGAAACGCCCTTGAAATACGAAGTGGTGATTGGGCTGGAAGTACACGCCCAGTTGAAGACCAAAACGAAGATTTTCTGCTCCTGCTCCACCGAGTTCGGGAGACCGCCCAACGCGAACACCTGCCCGATTTGCCTCGGCATGCCGGGGGTCCTGCCCGTCCTCAACAAGCAGGCCCTGGACTACGCCATACGGGCGTGCCTGGCGACGCATTGCCGGATCGAGCCGATGAACCGGTTCGCCCGCAAGAACTATTTTTACCCGGACCTCCCCAAGGGTTACCAGATCTCCCAGTACGAGCTCCCCCTGGGGACCGGCGGCCATATCGACATCCGGCACGACGGCGCCAAAAAACGGGTGGGGTTGATCCGCATCCACATGGAGGAGGATGCCGGGAAATCCATCCACGGGGAGAACCTCGGTCATCCGGACAAAAGTTACGTGGACTACAACCGGACGGGAGTCCCGCTCATCGAGATCGTCAGCGCCCCGGACATGCGCTCGTCCGACGAAGCCAGGGAATACCTGACCGAGCTCAAGGCCATCCTGGAATACGCCGAGGTCTCCGACTGCAACATGGAGGAAGGCAGTTTCCGGTGCGACGCCAACGTGTCCCTGAGACCTTTCGGCCAGAAGGAATTCGGCACCCGCGCCGAACTCAAGAACATCAATTCGTTCAAGTTCGTCCAAAAAGCGCTGGACTACGAGATCGAGAGGCAGGCGAAAATCCTCGACCAGGGCGACAAGGTGGTCCAGGAGACGCGGCTCTATGATTCCTCCAAGGGGATCACCTATCCCATGCGGAGCAAGGAGGAGGCCCACGACTACCGGTATTTCCCCGAGCCGGACCTGGCGCCCGTGGTCGTCGACGAACGCTGGGTCCGCGAGATACGCGACCGTCTGCCCGAAATGCCCGAGCAAAAGCGCGAGCGGTTCGCCGCCCAATACGGCATTCCGGAATACGACGCGGACGTCCTCACCGTTTCCCGCGCCCTGGCCGGCTATTATGAACAGACCGTCGGCCTCCACAACCAACCCAAGACCGTCAGCAACTGGATCATGGGGGAACTCCTGAGGGAATTGAACAACGACAACCGGGAGATCGAGGACTGCCCCGTCCCGCCGCGGAACCTGGCCGACCTGCTGGACCTGATCGACAAGGGGGACATCAACGGCAAGATCGCGAAGACCGTCTTCGAGGAGATGTATAAAACGGGAAAGACCCCGCAAGACGTGGTGCGCGACAAGGGGCTGACCCAGATCACCGACGAATCGAGGATCGTCAAGATCATCGAGGAGGCGATGGCGGCGAACCCCGCGCAATTGAACGAATACCGGAGCGGCAAGGAAAAACTCCTCGGGTTTTTCGTCGGCCAGGTGATGAAACTCAGCCAGGGACAAGCCAACCCCGCGCTGGTCAACCGGTTGCTCAAGGAAAAGCTCGCCTGAACCGGGACCGGACCGATCGGCCTCCGCAACCTTTAACTTTCTGAACCGATGAGACTGACAGGAATTGCCAAAAGCGCGTTGTTTCTCCTCTGCCTGGCGCTGGCGTTCGCATGGACATTGTCCCGGGCCTCCCGCGTCGACGCGGAGAACGAGACCCCGAAAACCCAGGAGGTCCGCGCAAAGGCCCTCTCCGAGGACAAGCGTTTCGTCGACAACGGAGACCAGACCGTCACGGACACCCAGACTGGCCTCATGTGGACGAAGGAAGACGCGTACCTGAGCCTGAAGCGCTGGATCAACTGGCACGAAGCGCGCGCTTTCATAGACCAGTTGAACGCGGAAGAGTTCGCCGGATACCGGGACTGGCAACTGCCCACCAAGCGGCAACTCATCACCCTTTACGAGCCTGACAAGCTGAACAGCTCCCAGTTGGGGCACGAGATGAACATTCACATCGATCCGATTTTCGGCAAGGAGGGGTCGGGCGCGCTCTGGGCCATGGAAGACAACGGGCATTACAACGCCTTCGGGGTGGTTTTCAACACCGGGAAGGAATTCTCGGCCCACAAGGATTCCCGCTCGCGGAAATCCGTCCGGGCCGTCCGGCTTGCCCGCCCTTGAACGGATTTTCGCTACTAACCAAGGACAATAACAAAATGAAGAAGCGTATCGTAGCGGCATTATCGGTTTGTATCTGGTCTTTCCTCGGCCCGACCGCTTCCGAGGCGACGTTCCCGGAGCCCTCCATAGCCCATTGGGACGCCTCGGTTTCCGACGAACGGAAGGACACCGACTATCAAAAAATCCAGGAACTGGCGCGCGGCAAAAAGTACCGCGAGGCCATGGAGATCGTCGACAAAAAGGCGCGGCAATTCCCCAGGGAAAGCACGCCCAAATTCCTGCGGGCGTTTCTCCTCAACGAAATGGGCGACTACCGGGAAGCGCTGACCGGGTTTCGAACGGCGTCGGGGGACGAGGAGCGGAGCCTCATGGGCCATGCCAGCTCTGGAGAGCAATCCCGTCATCCCGCCTTGTATTTCGGTTACTGCCAGGTCTACCGGAACCTCGGCGACTCGGAGCGATCGGAGCGCGCCTGCAAGATCGCCATCGGCCAGCACCCGGACAGCCCGCAACCCCGCTACGAGTACGCCCAGACGCTCGCCGTGACGGGCATGATGGAAAACGCCAACAGCGAACTCGAACGGGCGGCCAGGATGGACCCGGCGAACCCGCGATATCATTTCGAACGGGGGATGAATTTCTTCTACCTGAACCGGGTCGGCGACGCCGAAAAAGCCTTCCTCCAGGCCCTCGCCGCGGACCCGAACGATTCGGGCTCCGCTTACCAGCTGGGATATCTTCATGCCGCCAAAAAGGAGAAGGACAAGGCCCGGCCCTACGTCAAACGCGTCCTCGACGGCGACAAAACAGGCCCTTATTGGCAATCCGCCAAGGCGCTCCTGGATTACCTCGACAAGGACGAACTGGACCGCCTTTCCCTGAAAACCGACCCCCATGAGTATCACATGGGCCGCTCGCAAACCTTTTACCGGTCCGGGAAATACGGCCTTTCCTTGCTGGAGATCCAAACGGCCTCCCGGATCAAACCCGCGGACGCCAAGACGTTGGAAATCCTTGTGGGGATGACGAGCGCCCTGCTCCGCCTGGAGCAGAACGAAGCCGCGGTCATGCGGTTGATTGACCTTGCGAAGGGCAACCCCGTTCTGGAGGCGAGCGGACATCAGGAACTGGGCGACATCCGAATCTTGCAGGGAAATCTGGACGACGCGCGAAAAAACTACGAAAAGGCGCTCTCCCTGGGCGACCCGAACAAACTGGCGAAAACTTCCCTCGCGGAATTCCCGAAAGACTCCTCCGTCCCCATCCTGCGCGCGAACCCGGACGAATTGATCGCCCAACCCGCGGAGGGCCTGAACCAGAAGGGAGAGATCTTCGCGCATTATGGGATGTATGAACGGGCCATCGCCATGTTCGCGATGGCGATGCAGATGGACCCCTCCCATCTCATGAGCAAGCTCAATATCGCCACCGCCTACTATCACGCCGGGAAATACGACCGGGCCATTTCCATCCTCGAGCGCATCCTCCTCGCCAATGGAAACCACCCGCATATCCTCGCGCACCGGGTCCTGCTCGCCCAGGCATACGCCAGGAACGGCGACGCCGACTCCTGCATCAAGAACCTGGAAATCGCGTTGCAATTGAACCCCGCCATCAAAAAAACCATCGCCGCGGATCCGGCGTTTGAGAGCTTGAAAAGCAGGGAAACTTTCAAGAAATTGGTCCAATAAAGCTTTTTCGGGCCGGAGAAAAAACATCCGGGCGTTTCCGGCTACCGGCATGATTGGCGAGGGAATTATTGGACGCGGACCGTTCGCGTTCCGCTTGTCAAATCAAACGTTCGCGGTCCGGATCCTGCCCATAATTAAATTTGACAATAAATGCCGATTCTGTATAAATGAGTGCTTCAAACTCTGAATTTCCAACGAAACCGCGCGTCTCGCAAGGCAGGGGGGCGAATTATTTCAGGGAGGAGGAAAAATGATGGCGATCCGCAAGTCAAAAAATCCGAGCAAGAAATACTCGCTCCAGGCAACGCTGTCCATGATGGCGGCGCTGGCGATCATTCTCTGGAACGTCCCGGCCCATTCGGCTGAATTGTGCAAGGAAGGTAAAAAGCAACTGAGAGGCGATTACGAAATACTGCAAGGCTCCGGCGGACTGTGGGGTTACCTGGAAAAAGCCGGTTTGAAAGACAAGTCCGTCCTCGGATTGCAGGTTGACGGCAAACTGCAACGCGCCGTGGTCGCCTTCGAAACCTTATGCGACCCGGACTCGCAGAAAAAACCCGACGAGACCCTGTTCAACAAAATCAAGGATGGAATAGTCCGGGCCATGAGCATCCACAACAAAACGCCTGGAAGGACGCCCATAGAGGAAATTTTGTCCAGTCTGGAAACGCTCAGCAAGGACTTGGACGGCCTCCTGCAAAGCCTGTGACCGATATCGATGGGCAAGGAATCCCCCCTCAAGGAAGGCGACAAGGCCCCCGATTTTGCCGCGCCTGATCAAAACGGCGACACGGTAAACCTGGGGTCGTTCACGGGCAGGAAAAACGTCGTCCTGTACTTCTATCCCAAGGACATGACCCCCGGTTGCACGACGGAAGCCTGCGCCTTCAGGGACCAATTCCGGAAATTCAAGACCGCCGAAATCCTAGGAATCAGCGCCGACCCTCCCGAGAGGCATTTGAAGTTCATCGAGAAATACGGACTCCCCTTCTCCCTGATCAGCGATCCGGAAAAGAACGTTATTTCCGCCTACGGAGTTTGGCGGGAAAAATCGCTTTACGGGAAAAAATTCATGGGGATTGTCAGGACGACCTTCATCATCGACAAGAAGGGCGTCATCCGCAAAATCTTCCCGAAAGTCAAAGTCAAGGGGCACGCCGAAGAGGTCTTGTCGGCGTTGGAGGAACTGTAAACCGTCCCGTCCCCCGGCCCCGCGCGCGCCGAGGTTTACCTCGCCGATTTTCCAGACCACATCAAACCTTCGATTTCATCCACCGATTTTGGGATGCACCGGGACAGGTTCCGGCAACCGCTCTCGGTTATCAACAGGTTGTCCTCGATGCGGATGCCTATCTCCTCGTCGTACAATTTTCCTTTGTGCCGGAGCCTGAAATACCCATAAAGCCCCGGCTCGTTGCTGATCAACCAACCCGCCTTCATCGGTTCGTCGGCGTAATTGCGGAACGGGTCGCCGTCGTGCTCCTGTTCGCCGATCAGATGGCTGACGCCATGGGGCCTCTGCTTGTATTTCAGCTTCCATTTGCCCCCCATGGACTTGAAACCGTTTTCCAGTTCATGGTTGACGGACGACCAGCACAGATCGTTCAGTTCCTTGATGGTAACGCCCATCCTGGCTTTCTTTTCCACCCTGGCCTGGGCGCGGAGGACGATCTCGTACAGGGCCTTCTGCAACGGGTCAAACCGGCCGGAGGCCGGAACGGTCCTGCTGATATCGGCGTGCATCGTCATCCACCGGACCCCAAAATCGATAAGGACCAGTTCGGCCTTTCCGAAATCGTCGTCGTTTTTAACGTAGTGAAGGGTGGTGGCGTTCGCGCCGGAGGCCACGATGGTGGGAAAACTAAGCCCGAAGGAGGAACGCATCAGCATTTGCCCGTCGATGAAACCCTGCACCTGGCATTCGTTGTTGAAATCGCGAAAACTCCGCAATGTCCGTTTGAAGGCCTCGCCGGTAATCCGCTGGGCCTTGAGGGTATTGGCCGCGTCGTAGGCGTCGAGAGGCAGACGCAGATCGAAATGGGATTTCATGACGTTGAACAAGGTCTTTGAGGGGGCCTTCCATTTCCCGACAAGCCGGGCCACCTTGTTCCTGAAATTCCAATTATGATCGGTCTTGATCAGCGCCTTTTTGCCGTCTCTCGCGCCTTCGATCCATAACGTCCCCAGCTTTTTTTCCGGTTGTTCATCGAAACGCTCCTTGAGGACCTTCTCGAATTCCTTTATATCGCGGACCTCCTTGATCCCCGTGACGCGGCGGGCTTCCGCCGCGCTCCTGGGGCTCCCCACTCCCAGATGGACCCCGTCCCAGAACTCCTTGACCGGGTCCTTTTTGTTGACGAAAAGGATTTCGTCCGACTTTTTGGAATGCGGGTCCAGGAGCAAGACCACCCCCGGCTGATTGACGCCGGTCAAATACATGATCGCGGGTTCCTGGTAGGTGGGGCAATACGCATAGGACCAGGTCGTTTCCTGGCCCGGCCCATAGGGGACACCGGTTATGACCATCAAGGCGTTTTCCCGTTCCATCAACTTTTCACGCCTTTCGCGAAAACGGCGCAGGGCCATCCTGCCCGCGCCGCCGTCCCTGAAAATCCCCGAATATTTATTTTTCTTGATTCCCGGCATAGGTTGTCCCGATGGATAACGAAAAACGTTCGCGCCGCGGCATCTCCCGCGTCGCGCTCATGACTGATTCCCAGAGCGCCTGGCAAAAATAAAATTCCCGGCAACTTCCTCGTTTTAGGGCATCTCTAAAAATTGCCTTTTTTCTTGAGTCCAACCGGCGCTGAAAAAGTGTGGTTGCCCAATTTATTGGGCCCTTGGAGCGCCTGATGAATCAGGCAACTACAATTTTTAGAGATGCCCTTTACTTCCTGCGCAAAATGCCCAGCCACTCCTTGCCCTTTCTGCGTTCGACGGAATGCGGCGTCTTCTCCAGGCGTTCGATGTCGAACCGTATCGGAAAATGTCGCAAAACGTCCTCGCGGCTGGTATTGAAAGGGGGGCCGCCCGGCTCGCCGGTTTCATAAAACAGGGCCGCCAATACGCCGCGCGGTTTCAGTATCCGGAAGGCGGTCTCCACGTAACGGTCCCTGTGCGAAGGGGCGATGGCGCAAAAGAACGTCTGCTCGAACATGACGTCGTAACGGTTGTCGTGCGCGGGTCCGATCTCGAAAAAGTCGCCCAGCACGACGTTGACGGGCAACCGCTTCTCCTTCAGGGCCTGCCGGAGGCAGAGCGCCGCGCCGGGGGCGATGTCCACCGCCGTCACATTGAAACCCCGTTCGGCGAAAAAGACCGCTTCGTGCCCCCTGCCGCACCCCGGGATGACGGCGTTTCCGGGTTGCAGTTTTCTTTCGTCCCACAAGCGGACGAACGGCGGGGACGCCTCGCCAATGTCCCACCGCAAGTCGCCCGTTTCGTAATGACGTTGCCAATCCTCGCGGGAATAGCCTTCGCTGTTTACTAACGGTTTCTCTTCCATAATTTCACTTTTGAGGTCGGTCCGCGGCGCACCGGAACCCGCCGTTGAGAAAACGCCCGTTGGGATCGACGCTTTCGCGGTAAGCGATCCGGAGCCGGTCCGGCGTGTATCCCCACGCCCCCCCGCGGACGACCACTCTATCCCCTCGGGAAGAACCTCTCGGATTTTTAGCGGGGCCGTATTTATAATACTCTGGGTCATACCGGTCGGATACCCATTCCCAGACGTTGCCTGCCATATCGTATAAACCGAGGGAATTGGGTTTCTTCTGGCCCACGGGATGAGTCCGCTGGTCCGAATTATTTCCGTACCAGGCGTAGTCGTCCGGCAAGGCCCCCTCAGAAACGTAAACCGCATCCTGCCCGCCCCGCGCGGCTTTTTCCCATTCCGCCTCGGTGGGCAGGCGTTTGTTCAGCCTGGAGCAATAAGCCCAGGCCTCGTTGAAAGTCGTCTTTTCGACGGGACACAGCGGGCAGTTTTTAAAATAACTGGGGTTGTGCCCCATGACCGACAAATACTGGAGCTGGGTCGCTTCGTATTTGTCCATATAAAAATCGTCCAAAAACACCGCGCGCTCCGGCTGTTCGTCCTCGTTTCCGGACGCGAAACCCATTTTAAACTCGCCCGCCGGGACCAAAACCATTTCGGAAAGGTGTTGCAGATCGGCCGTCTCCTCGGAGCGTTTTTTCAACATCTGTTTTATGGCGTCCAAAGGGTCCGTAGCCTGAACCTCGAGCGCCGGGCCCCGTTCCCCGGCGTCAACCGGCTGGACCGCCAGGGCCGCGAAATAAACGGACCCAGAAAGCAATACCGCTGTCAGCTTTCGCACCGTCCCTCCCTCACGCCTTGCCGAAAAATTTCGCGAGGTGCCCGATGGCCGACCGTCCCATCGCCTCCACCGCTTCCATCGCGTTCCCGCCGATATGCGGCGTGGCGAACAAATTGGGGCAGGCCAACAACTCCTGATCGTCGGGGGGTTCCAGGGCAAACACGTCCAGCGCCGCGCCAGCGATCCTGTTCTCCCGCAAAGCGGTTTTCAGCGCTCCGGGATCGACGGTTTCGCCGCGGGAGGTATTGATCAGGAAGGCGCTCTCCCGCATTCGCCCCAGGACGCGGGCGTCGATCATGTTCCGGGTCAATTCCGTCAAAGGGACGTGCAGGGAAACGATGTCCGACTGCGACACGAGATCGTCGAATTCGGCTACGGACGCCCCGGCCTCGCGGCAAAACCCGCTCACGTCGATGATATCGCGCGCGAGGACCCGGCATTGGAACGGTTGCAACAGGCGTATGACTTCCTTCCCCACGTTGCCGCAACCGACGACGCCGACGGTTTTCCCCGTCAATTGCCTGCCGCCGTCCTTCAACCACCGGTCCTGTTTCAGGGCCAAACCGCAGAGGAATATGTTGTGAATGAGACCGATCAGGAAACAGAGCGTCATTTCGGCCACCGAGAGCTTGTTCACCCCTGCGGTCCAGCCCAGGGTCACTCGGCGGCGCTCCAGGGCGTCCCGGTCGACGTTGTCCAGTCCCACCCCGTATTTGGCGACGAGTTTCAACTCGGGCAAGGCGCCCAATACGCGGTCCGTGACGGGGTCCCTCCCGACCACGACCGCGTCGGCGCCGGCGAGGAACTCGATCATTTCCGGCTCGCTCAAATACCGTCCCTTGTCGTTGAATACCGAATCCGGGAACAGCCGCGACAGTTCCGCCCGCAGGACGGGCGATTTGCAAAACGGCGGCGGCGTGACGGCGACGCGCGGACGGGACCCGCTCATGACTCACCTCAACAATTGCCGGACGATCGACGCTCCCGCCACGTACGTCCCGATGGCCGACCCCATGTTGGCGAGGAAAAATATCAGGAAGACCCGCACCACGCCGTTCCTCCACCACATCTTCATATCGACGATGTCGTCGCGCAGTCTTTCGAAATCGACCACCTTGGGTTTCCGGATGTAAGACTCCACCAGTCCCACCACCATGCCCGCGCCGATGGTCGGGTTGAGCGAGGTGAAGGGCGCGGCGACAAACGCGGCGGCAATGGACAGGGGATGGGCAAACGCCAGGGCGGCTCCCAAGGCGCTCAACCCGCCGTGGGCAATGGCCCACGTCAGCATCAATTGCCACCCCAGTTCCGGGGACCTCTGGAAACCGACAAAAAACATCGAAAAGATGAATAGACAGATCCCCCAACCGATGTAATATCCCGCGCGCGAAGGCGGGGGTTTTGCATCCAACTCGGACAGAATTTCCGGGCCGGGAGGCGAAGCCAATGTCGGCTCCATGCCGATCAGGTGACCGGCGCCCACCAGGGCAAGAATATTTTTGGGTCCGCCCGGCGACTTCGCCAACTGGGCCAATTTGACGGCCATATACCGGTCTCTCTCGTCGATCAACACGCGTTTGATTTGGGGGAGGCTTTCGCCGAACTCGTCGATCACGGCATGGAGCAGGTCCCCGCGCTTCAGGTCCTCGATCTGCTGTTCGGTGATTTCCTCGCCCGCGAATACCCCGCCCAGAAGACCGGAAAACAACTTGAGTTTCTGCCAGAACGAAACCTGGCTGGTCAGCCGGTGGAGGGTGACGGAAATGCTCCGGTCGATCGTTTCCAGCTGGATGTCGCGCTCCCGGGCCAGTTCGATGGCCCGTTGCATTTCCATTCCGGCCTCGACGCCGATCTTGTCGGCCAACCTCCTTTGATACGCGGACAGGGCCATGTTGATGAGTAACAATGTGGCTTTCTTCTGTTTGAAGATCTGATAGATGTCCAGGTTTTTCCACCAGGATTGGTTGACGATGTTTTCATATCGCGGCTGACACAGCTCGACGGCGACGCAGTCGTACTCGCCGGAGCGGATTTTTTCCTCGACCAGGTCCACGCTTTTTTGCGAAACGTGGGCCGTCCCCACCAGCGTGATTCTCGAGCCGTTCATCCGAATGATTTTGACGATGTCTTCGTTCGCTGACGATTCCACTTAAACCTCGATTCTAAAATTTAAAGTCTCGCGCTTGGCCCGCGCCATCGCCCGGAAAAACCGAAGCGCCGGCGAGTCGCCTTGGTTTTACAAGCGATGAGACGTCCGAAAGAATACATTTGTTAGTGGCCGGGAGGACAATCGGCGAGCTTAAAGGCGAACGAAACCATCAAAAAGTCGCCCTTTTTTCATGTATTTAATTTAACATAAATGGATTGTCCCGGACGACCTAAATATACCCATCATCATGGAACGTTTCAAACTCGTATCGGATTTCAAACCCAGCGGCGACCAGCCGAAAGCCATCGAACAACTCGTGGAGAATATCCAGGCCGGGGCTGGCCAGCAAACGCTCCTGGGCGTGACCGGGTCCGGGAAGACCTACACCATCGCCAACGTGATCGAGCGTATACAGAAACCCACCCTGGTCATCGCCCATAACAAGACCCTGGCGGCCCAGTTGTTCAGCGAGTTCAAAAGTTTTTTCCCCGGCAACGCCGTGGGTTTCTTCGTCAGCTATTACGATTACTACCAGCCGGAGGCCTATCTTCCCCATACGGACACGTTCATCGAGAAAGACGCCTCGATCAACGACGAAATAGACAAAATGCGCCACGCCGCGACCCACGCCCTGTTCGAACGGCGCGACGTGGTGATCGTGGCCAGCGTCTCCTGCATCTACGGACTGGGGTCCCCCGAGGCCTATCATGGGATGCTCCTGTTCCTGGAGCGCGGGATGAAACTGGAGCGCGACGCCGCCCTGCGGAAACTGGTGGAGATACAGTACAAGCGCAACGATCTCGACTTTCAACGGGGGACCTTTCGCGCGCGCGGCGACACGGTCGAGGTCCTGCCGGTTTACGAGAGAGAGGAGGCCCTGCGGATCGAATTCCTCGGGGACGAGGTCGAAAGCATATCGGCGTTCGACCCTTTGACCCGCAAACACATCCGCGACGTGGACCGCATCGCCATTTACCCCGCCAGCCATTACGCGACCCCGAAAGAGAACCTGGCCCGGGCGATCCAATCGGTCCTGGAGGAACTGCGCGAACGGATCGTCTTTTTTCGAAGCCAGAACAAACTTCTTGAAGCCCAGCGGATCGAGCAGAGGACGATGTTCGACATCGAAATGATTCAGGAGATCGGATATTGCCAGGGGATAGAGAACTACTCGCGCCACCTCATGGGGCGGCCGCCCGGCTCTTCCCCGCCCACCCTTCTGGACTATTTCCCCAAGGATTATCTGCTCGTCGTCGACGAAAGCCACGCGACGGTCCCGCAATTGCGGGGGATGTACAACGGCGATTATTCGCGCAAGGGGAACCTGGTCAACTACGGATTCCGTCTGCCGTCGGCTTACGACAACCGGCCCCTGAAGTTCGAGGAGTTCGAGAATAAGATACGGGACGCGATATACGTTTCCGCCACTCCGGCGGAATACGAAACCGAGCTCTCCCGCGGGCGGGTGGTGGAATTAATTGTACGCCCGACCGGGCTTATCGATCCCGAGATCGAAATCAGGCCCGTGTCCGGCCAGGTGGACGACCTGTACCGGGAGATCCAGCTCCGCGCGGAAAGGAACGAACGCGCGCTGGTCACCACCCTGACCAAACGGTTCTCCGAGGACCTGACCGAACACTATGCCGAGATGGGCCTCAGGGTAAAATACATGCACTCGGACATCGCCACGCTGGACCGCATTCAAATCATCCGCGAGCTGAGGCTGGGGGAATTCGACGCGTTGATCGGCATCAACCTGCTCCGCGAGGGACTGGACATCCCCGAGGTCTCGCTGGTGGCGGTCCTGGACGCGGACAAGGAGGGGTTCCTGCGCTCGACGACGTCGTTGATCCAGACGTCGGGCCGGGCCGCCCGCCACGTCGACGGAAAAGTCGTCATGTACGGCGACGTCCTCACTCGATCGATGCGCGAGGCGATCTCCGAAACCAACCGCCGCCGGAAGATCCAGATGGAATACAACCGCCTGCACAAGATCACTCCGACGTCCATCAAGAAATCGATCCGGGAAACGTTGAGCCAGCAGGAGAAATTCGCCGTGGTCCCGCTGGCGCGGGAGGAAGAGGAGGAATATCTCGCGTCCGTCGATCTCCAGACGCTGGTCCCGAAACTGGAGAGCCTGATGTACGCCGCCGCAAAGGACCTGGATTTTGAAAAAGCGGCGGAACTTCGGGACCGGATAAAAAAATTGAGGGACCGGGACCTGGAGCTGACCCGTTAGGGTCAAATCAAAACCTTCTGGCGCAACTCGATGCGGTTTTCGATGAACTTTTGCAGGACCGCGCGGTTCGGCTCCGCGAGGTTGGCGAACTTCACCCCCGTCACGTAAGGCTCTTTTTCGCTCTTGGGATTGTGACGGACATTCTGGACCACCGTATCGATGTTTTCAATCATCCCCGAATCCAGGCTGGCGCTGAGCAATATCTTGTTGTCCTTCTGGAGGGGCTTCTTGTGCGTGATGAGGGCGCCGGTGTAACTCAGGTCGCGGATGATCCCGGTTTCGGTGAACACCTGATTGGCCACGGTGAGGGTGTACGACATGGGGAAACTGGCTTTCAAGCGTTCGGTCTTGCGCAGGTTGGTTTTATCGAAGCTTCTGGGATATTCGAGGATCATCAACGTGACGACGTGGGGAGAGACGAACATCACGTTGGTCTTGAAGGTGACAAACTCCCCTTCCCGGATGAAGTGGACGTCGCAACCGGTATGGGGGGCCAGGCGGATGGGTTCCCCGTTTACCAGCGGACCGTCCGTGATGATGTATTGGTTGACGCACCAACCTCGAATGTGAATGTCATACCTTTGCCCCCGGATGGTGGTGGTGACCTTCTGTCCCAAGGTCAAAGGTAATTCTTTTGGAGAAGTGGCCATCTCTGCAATCTATCGCGGCAATTGCCGCGAGCGCGATCGGTGGATTAATTCTTCCCTACGCCGGCTAAAAGGAGCGCGGCGGGAAAACCCGGATATCGTCCGGATTGCGCCTCCGTTGACAGCGGTCGGAGCTTATTTTATTCATCCAAGCCCAAGTTGTCAAACCTCCATCCTGGTTTCCTCCCATTTCTTTCACCCCACGTTTTTCTGGACGGGATAGAGATTGAAAAACGTTTCGATCACGCTCCGGGCAATGGGGGCCGCCGTCGATCCGCCATGTCCCCCGTGCTCGATGATGACGGAGACGGCGATCTCGGGGTCCTCAAACGGCGCGTAGGAAACGAACCAGGCGTGGTCGCGGAACGGGTACGGTACTTCCTCCTCGGGAACGTTCTCCTCGTAGCTCTTCATCTTGACCACCTGGGCCGTCCCCGTCTTTCCCGAAACCAGGACGTCCTTGAGGCGCGCCTTTTGCCCCGTGCCGTGCGGGGCGTTCACCACTCCCAGCAGACCCTTTCTGATAATGCTCAACGTGTCGGGGTTGATGTCGATTTTTTTCTGGAGATCGGGAAAGAAATCCTTCACGACCGAGCCGTTGGGGTCCTCGACCCTTTTGACGAGAAACGGGCGCACCAACATGCCGCCATTGGAAATGATGGACATCATGGCGGCCTGTTGCATGGGGGTGACCAGATTGTAGCCCTGTCCGATGGCGGCGGAAATAGTCTCTCCCGACAACCAGCCTTTATTCCTGGCTTTCATTTTCCACAGCGTGGAGGGGATGAGGCCGGGTTTTTCGCCGTTCAACCGTACGCCGGTGAAATTACCCAGTCCGAACTTTTTCGCGTACTTCGCCAGAGCGTCGATCCCCACACGGTTGCCCACCGTATAAAAAAACACGTCGCTGGACTGGACCAGGGCGTCGTAAACAGTCTTCCTTCCATGCCCGCCTTTTTTCCAACACCGGTAGGTCCCGCGTCCGAGATTGAAATAGCCGGGGCAGAATATCGTCGACTCCGGGGTGATCGCCTTTTCCTCCAGCCCCGCGTACGCGGTGACCATCTTGTAGGTGGAGCCGGGCGGATATTGCCCGTCGATCGCCTTGTTTTGCAGGGGATGCTCGGGGTCGAAGAGGAGCTTCCTCCAGTTCCGCCGGGAAATCCCCGCCGCGAACGCATTGGGGTCGAACGACGGTTTGCTGGCTATGGCGACGATTTCCCCGGTTTTGACCTTCATCGCCACCGCGGACCCGGTCACCGGGTTTTCGTCGCGGCTGGCCAGCAATTGCTCCAAGACTTGCTGGACCCGCAGATCGAGGGTCAACGTCAGATGGTTTCCGCTTTGCGGGGGAAGCATGCGCAGGGTCCGCAGTTCCCTTCCCGCAACGTCCACTTCGACTTCTTTATATCCCTTTTTGCCGCGGAGTTCCTTTTCGTAAATATTTTCGATCCCGTCCTTCCCCACCAGGTCTCCCATCTGATAATCGGTCTCCTCCTGGTTTTCCAGCTTCTCCTTGGAAATCTCTCCGAGATAGCCCATGACGTGGGCGGCCAAATCCTTGTGCACGTAATTTCTCAAAGGCTCGACGATCAGGTGGACACCCGGGATATTCCGGTTATTCTCCTCGACGAAAGCCACCTCTTCGCGGCTGACGTCCGCCTTGATCAACACGTTGCCAAACGACGGGGCCTCCTTGACGCTTTTCAGGACTTTCTTTTTGTCGAACTGGATTTTTTTCAAGAGAAATCCGAGGACGCCGTCCACGTCGCGCGAGTCTTCCGGGGTGATATACAGGTTGAAGGCAGGGCGTATGTTGACCAGGACCTCGCCGTTTCTGTCCTTGATGGCGCCCCGTATGGGCGGCAGAGTGACCAACCGCACGCGGTTGTTCTCGGACAACTCGCGCAGACTGTCGCCTTTCAGAATCTGCAGGTACCACACCCGCATCAGCAGGCAAAGAAAACCGAGGACCGAAAGAATGATGAAGAACTTGAACCTCTTCCGGACCGTTTCGGAAATCTCGGCTCCGTAACGAAGGCTACTCATGGGAAACCCAGGACCTGGTTCGGGAATTTTGCATCCAGCCATTTTCTTCCCCGGTTCATCAGGAAAAATAATGGCTGGCCCAGCAAAGCGTTGTATACGGCGTTGACTAGAAAGTAGGGAAATAAATAACCGCCGGAACTTTCTCCCTTCAACAACAGGTTCCACGCCAGATAGAAAATCACGCCGTCTAACAGGGAGGCCAGCGCAAGGAAAAAACACAGCGGGATGAACCCCTCGACCACGATCTTGTTCTTCAAGGTGGCGAAAAAGAATCCAATCAGCCCCTTGGACAAGGTATTCACGCCCAACATTCGTCCCGACAAGCAATCCTGGACGAATCCAATGAAGCAACCTATCCCGATACCCGCGTTCCCGCGGCAATAAATCCCGCAATAGACGGCGACAACAAGTCCGAGGTCGGGGAGCGCTCCGCCAAAAGAAAACAACTTGAGGAAGGTGGTTTGTATCGAAAAAACCGTCGCTAAAAATAAAAACAGGATCGCGTAATGCATGTCCCCTCCCGTCCTAATCGTCCAACAGGACCAAGACTTCCTCCAAACGCGCCAGGTCCGCCCCCGGGGCAACCGCGATTTCCTGAAACAATCCTTGTTTCTTTTTCTTGACGTGGGTCACCCTGCCGACGACCAGCCCCTTGGGAAAAACCCCTCCGAGGCCGGACGAAAGGACCACGTCTCCCACTTCCACCTTGGCCGAGTAGGGGACGTATTTCATGTCGCACCAGTTCTGCCCCGTCCCGGCCACCACTCCGGAAACCCGGCTCTCTTGAAAAAGCGCGTCCACGGCGCTCCGGCTGGCGACAATGAGAAGGACCTTGGCGGAGTGTCCCATGGCCATCATGACATGACCGACCACTCCGGCGTCGGTGACCACCGCCTGGTTTTCCCGCACCCCTTGCCGGGTCCCCTTGTCGATGAAAACCATCTTGGACCATTGCGTCGCGTCCCGGCCGATAATGGAGGCGACCAGGGTCTTTTTCGGGTAGTTTTCCCGGTAGTTTAGCAGGTCTCCCACCCTGCCCTGCCAGTACATCCGCTCGATCAATTCGTTGTTCCTGGCGCGCAGGCTGTCTATCTCGCGATGGAGGGCGTCGTTCTCCTTCGTGACGTTGACCAGGAAAACGTAGTGGCTGAAAATATCGGAGATGGCGTCAACGGCCCGGGTAAAAAGCTTTTGGATCGGAGACACCGTCCATGCGATAACGGATTCCAGAAAAAAAGCCCCCTTGGGGGACTTGATATTGATGGTCATTAAAACCAGGGAAAGAAGAAGAATCGAGGAAAGGATGACGATATTTTTCTTTCCCTTGGCCAGCCTTTTATACACAGCTATAAAGCTACTTTCCTAAGAAGTTTGTCGTCGCTGATCACCTTGCCAACTCCCAGGGCCACCGCCGAGAGCGGGTCCTCCGCGAGCGTGATGGGCAGGCCGGTGGCTTCTCTCAAAAGGATATCCAGCCCCCGGATCATGGAGCCGCCGCCGGCGACGACGACGCCCTTGTCGACGATGTCCGCGGCAAGCTCCGGGGGGGTGCGTTCCAGGGCGATCTTGACCGTCTCCACGATGGTGCTGAACGTCTCCGTCAACGCTTCGCGGATCTCCTCGTCGGAGATGACGAGGGTCTTGGGTATCCCGGCGACCAGGTCCCGGCCTTTCACCTCCATGGTCATCCTCTTCCCCATGGGATAGGCCGAGCCAATTCTTATTTTAACCTCTTCCGCCATGCGTTCGCCAATGAGAAGGTTGTATTTCCGTTTTATGTAATTGACGATCGCCTCGTCCATTTCGTCTCCCGCGATGCGGACGGATTTGCTGTACACGATTCCCGACATGGAGATGATCGCCACCTCGGTGGTGCCGCCGCCGATATCGATGATCATGTTTCCGGAAGGCTCTTGTATCGGCAGGTCCACGCCTATGGCGGCGGCCATCGGCTCCTCGATCAAATAGACCTCCCGCGCCCCGGCGGAATCGGCGGAGTCGCGCACCGCCCTCTTTTCCACCTGGGTGATCCCGGAAGGGACGGCGATCACGACGCGGGGACGGACGAGGGTCTTCCGGTTATTATGCACCTTCTGGATGAAATGGCTGATCATCTTTTCCGTGACCTCGAAATGGGCGATCACGCCGTCCTTCATGGGCCGGATCGCCACGATGTTGCCCGGAGCCCTGCCCAACATCTGCTTGGCCTCGGCCCCAACGGCCTGGATCTCCTTGGTCTGATTGTTGATCGCCACCACGGAAGGCTCGCGCAAAACGATCCCCCGGCCCTTTACATAAACCAGGGTGTTCGCGGTCCCCAGGTCGATGCCTAAATCGTTTGAAAACAAGTCCCACAATGAACCCACTTTGGCGTGTCCCCAAAAAAATGTTGAGTTTGCGTAACTATTTGTTTTTTAATACATATACAGAACTCGTTATAACAAGGGGTCAACCAAATTGCAAGACAAATAAAGTCCGGAAGGCTTTCAGCGCCCGTCCTATCGAAAGTTTTTCCGGATTTTTCCAGCCGTTCCCGTCAGAAATCCAATAAAATGTTGCGATTACGGGTTAACTCATATAAAATCCAGCATTTTCCAGCTCAATGAATTTAACGGCGCCAATCAACGCGGAGGAGAGTTTCCATAAATGCTGAACCTGGTTAGAAAACATGCCGACTCATGGTTGATCAAGTCCATCCTGTGGACGATCGTCTTTGCCTTTATTGGCACAATATTTTACTCCTGGGGGATGGGCGGCTCCGCCAAGCTGTCGGGAGGCGTCATCGCCACCGTCGAAGGCGTCAAAATCAATTACAACGAATACGACGCCACGTTCAAGAACCTCCTGGAGTTTTACCGCGAGCAGTTCAAGAACCAGTTTTCCGAGGAAATGGTCCGCCGTCTCGACCTGAAGACCGTGGCCCTCGACGCCATCATCCAGAAAAAGCTCCTGCTCATGGAGGCCAAAAAGGAGAACATCCATGTCGGCGACGAAGAGGTCGCCGCCCGGATCAAGACCATATCCGCTTTCCAGAAGAACCAGAAGTTCAACCAGGAGACCTATAAGAATTTTTTAAAGTTCAAGCATCTGACCCCGTTCGAATTCGAGGAAAGCCAGCGCGAAACCCTCATGATGGAGAAGATGGAGCAGTTGATCCGCGACAACGTTAAAGTCTCCCCCGAGGAAATCGTAGAGGGGTTCAAGAAGGAGGAGGAAAAAACCAAGTTGGAATACGTGGTTCTCCCCGGCGACCTTTTCAGGGTCGCGGCCCAAAACGTCTCCCAGGAGGAGAAAAAATCCTACTACGAGAAAAACAAGCTTCAATTCGAGGTCCCGGAAAACATCAGGGTGGAGTACGTCAAGCTGGATCCCAGGGACTACGAATCGGGAATCGAGATCAATGACGAAGAGATACAGGAATATTACAAGGAACAAATCGCCAAGTTCCGCGTCGAGAAGCATTACCGGGCCAGCCACGTCCTGTTCCGCATCGACCCGCCGAAACCGGAGGAAAACGCTTCCGAGGAGGAAAAGAAAAACCTGTTGGCCGACGCCGAAAAGGCCGCCAAAGCCAAGGCGGAGGACGTTTTGAAAAAAGTCCGCGAGGAGGGCGCGAGCTTCGAGGAGATGGCAAAACAACTCTCGGACGATAAAGTCTCCGGCGCGCAAGGCGGCGATCTGGGAGAATTCCCGCGCGGGACCATGGTGCCGGAATTCGAAGCCGCGCTGGACAAACTGAAACCCGGGGAAATCAGCCAGCCCGTCCTGACCCCGTTCGGGTATCACCTGGTGAAACTGACCGGCCAAAAAGACGAACGGATCAAACCGCTTTCCGAAGTGACGGAATCCGTAACCAGGTCCCTGAAAGAGAACAAGGCCAAGCAGAAAGTCCGGCGCATGGTCAAACAGATTTTCCGCGCCGCGCAAGGCTCCGGCGACCTGAACAAGGCCTCCGCGGAACACCAAATCCCGGTAAAAAAGACGGAGTATTTTTCCGCGGCCAACCACAACCTCGCCGACATCGGGACCGTGCCCGAGTTTTACAACCTGGCGTTCAGCCTGAAGGACAACGAACTGGGCCCGCCGCTCAACACGACGGAAGCTTCCTACCTCATGAAGATCGTGGAGAGAAAACCGGCTTACGTCCCGGAGTTGGCGGAGGTCGAGAAGAACGTCGAGGAAACCGTCGCGCGCGAGAAGAGCAAGACCCTGACGGCGGAAAAATTCAAGGAATTCGAGAAACAACTCGCAAGCGATGCCGACCTCGAAAAGTTCGCCAAGACGCAAAACCTGTCGGCGAAGCTCACGCCGTTCTTCGGCCTGGAAGACTCCATCCCCGGCATCGGCAACAACCAGGAGATCAAGGAACAGGCCTTCAAACTGAAAAAAGGGGAAACCGCCGGGGTGTGGTCGCGCAACAAGTTTTACCTGATCAAGGTCGCGGACAAGCAAGCGGCGGGCGACCCCAACGAGGAACAAACCAAAAGAATACAGAAACACCTGAAAAAGGAAAAAGGCGACGTCTACTTCCAGGAATGGCTGAAAAACCTGCGGGAAAAGGCAGACATCAAGATCGACCGGACCCTGCTCTAACAGGGCGCTGAAAAACTATTTTATAGTCTTTTGCCGTCATTCCCGTGAAAACGGGAAGGTGGATTCACATTTGAAGCGCAACAGATGAGCCGAGAATACCTCGGCCGGGGTTTTAAATCCAAGACATTTTCTTGGGGTGTTGTTGTAGAGCCAAGCGATCGCGGCAAGGCCGTTCGGATCGAGATTATCGAGGTTGGTTTTTCTGGGGAGGAACCGGCGGATTCCGCCGTTGGCGTTTTCGATGCCGCCTTTTTGCCAGGGGCTGTGCGGGTTGCGGAAGAAGGTTTCGATGCCGATGTCGTCCCGGAGTTCGTGGTGGAGCGCGAACTCCGTGCCGTTGTCGAAAGCGATGGTTTTGCGGAGCGCCCGGGGGAGGGGTTTGAGCCAGTTTCGCAGGCGGTCGGCGACGGGTTGCGCGGACTTGCCCGGTTGTTTGCCGAGGAGGACGATCCTGGAGACTCTTTCATGGGCGACGAGAGCGGCTTGGCCCCGGTTTTTCCCGAAGAGCAGGAGATCGGCCTCCCAGTGACCGGGTTGCCCGCGATCGGACGCCGAATCCGGACGCTGGGCGATGGAGACGCGGTCTTTGATATGCCGGGCCGGAGAGCCGCCCCTGCGTCCGCGCCAGCCGCGTTTGAACCGGGCGCGGGGGAGGTAACGGCGCCAGGCAAAATCGTTGGTTTTTCGGATTTGGGCGTAGATGAAGCGGTAGATGGACTCATGGCTGATGACGGTATGTCCGTGTTCCCGCGCCAAGCGTCCGGCGACCTGTTCGGGGGACCATCCGTTGGCCAGGCGGCCGAGGACGACCTGTTGGAGATCGGCGTTCCGCTCCAGCCGACTGCCCCGCCAGCGCCGCGCCCAAGCTTGCTCGTCGGCGTAAGCGGGCCGGTAGCCGACCCGACGGCCCCGATTGCGTTTTAACTCGCGCGAAATCGTCGATGCCGAGCGACCCATGGTTGTAGCGATTTGCCGGATCGCTTGCCCGCCTGCATGCAGACGGGCAAGGGTACACCGCTCTTCCAGCGAGAGCTGTTCGTATTTTGTTCCCATGGCAACACCCTCCTGTCATCATGGTGTTGCACTTGGTTTGTGAATTCAAGGAATCCAGTATTTTCAAGGAGCCTCTGGATGCCCGCTTTCGCGGGCATGACGATTT
>JACQQK010000041.1 GCA_016207065.1 Nitrospinota bacterium | reverse complement strand
GGGTACAAGACGCCGAAGGAGTTTGCGGAAACGGGTGGGAGCGTCGCTTCGGATGCAGAGAGTCCTGCGCTCCGCTCCCACCCGGAACGCCAGGAAAACTCTCTACGTTTGAACTGTCCATAAAACGGGGGAAGGTCACTTTTAGCCCCATGAGTGGTCGAATCCTCCCGCATACTTTAGCACAATAATTGGATTTTCTTTTGAGATTATTGGCGTGCCGAAAAGCAAGGAGAATGCGTTTGAGACGTTTCCATCGACTATCCACGTACATAGACGTGGCGATTGTCTGGCACGAGGATTGCTGTGTTAATCCAAAGGCGATTCTCCGTCAAAAATCCGGACGCTGTAGACCATGTTCGACATCAACCGTTTGACCGCCAATAAAGCCGGGGAAACTTCGGCCCGCTTGACCGGGGAGGTAAAACCTCGCCAACCGCAAAACGCCGAGTTCCGCTCGCTGTTGCTGGAGGTGCGGATGAAACAGATGGCGGCGCTGGGCGAGCTGTTGGGGCAGGGCGGGGAAAAATCTTCTGACTCGTTGAGCGGATTGCGGTCGCCGCTTGACATGCTCTCTCTTTATGAAAAGACCCGTTCCCCAGGGGGCGCGGAAAACGATTTCCACAAACGCCAGGGCATAAGCCAGTATCGGGCAGTCGAATCGGTCCAGGATAAGGCTCCGGTTTCGCCCGTGAGCGCGGACAACACTGTGACTCCGATACGGCAATTGATTGCCGAGATTGCCGGCAAATACGGCATCCCGGAGCCTTGGTTTGCAAAGCTGGTCCGGCAGGAGTCGGGTCTTGACCCGTCCGCCGAATCTCCCAAGGGGGCGATGGGATTGGGGCAATTGATGCCGGCGACGGCCAGGGAGTTGGGGTTGCGGGTAGGTTCGCCTCGTGACCGGGGGGAGGGCTCGGTGTGGCATCCCGCCTCCAACCTCGACGCCTCGGCCCGTTATTTGCGGCAACTGTACGACCTCTACGCGAACAAGGGTATTGACGTCAACGAGGCCTGGAGTTTTGCCGCCGGGGCGTATAACGCCGGGATGGGGAACATTCAAAAGGCGTTGGACAAGCTGGAGTCCGGACGTCCCCCGGCATGGGAGGACGTGGCCGCCGTCCTGCCGCAAGTCACCGGGACCGCCTCGCGGGAAACTCTCCGCTACGTTGACAACCTACGGGCGTGACGGGAATTTCTCCGTTCGAAGTTTCATCGTTTCCTCGGCTACCGCGACCAACCGGGCCTTCCAGTCGAAGACAAACCGCGCTTTGTCCTCCAGGGTCGCCCGCAGGAGCCGGTCGTAAAAATCCCGGTCTTCCATGCACCGCGTTATTTTTTCCGCCAGCCCTTGCGAATCCTTCGGCGGAAAATGCTGTTCCGGATTACGCGCGACTTCCCGGTTCTCGGGGATGGAGCTGACGAGGCAGGGAATGCGGCACGTCAAGGCCTCCAACAAGGCGTCGGACATCCCCTCACGGAGCGACGGAAACACGTATAGGTCGGCCCCCTGGACTAGTTCCACCGCGTCCCTTCTCCATCCCGTGAAGATCGTCCGGTCCGCGACTCCCAATTCTCTCGCGCGACGTTTCAAAAAATCGATCTGCGTCCCGTCGCCGATGAGCATGAGGCTGGCCCTCGGGTCTTTAACCTTGGCGAAAGCCTCGAGCAACAAGTCCATGTTCTTGTGCGGTTCCATGATGCCGGAGCAGGCGATGACGAAGCGTTCCGGCCCCAGCGAAAATTGGCTCCTCAGTTTTTCCCTCTGTGCTTGTTTGTCGAACGGCGGATCGTCGACGTTGTTGGGGAAAACCTCGATCCTTTCGGCGGACGGGCCGTATTCGGTTGCCCACGCGGAACGTCCGGCCTGGGAGTTTGCCAGGACCCGGCTGGAGGCGCCGAGTCCGCGTTTTTCGAGCGACCGCTCGACCTTTTCCAGGAACCGGTACTCTTCCCGGCAATCGGTGTTGAACCGGGGTTTGGAAAAAATGAACGTCAGCATGGGTTTCCGTGGAATCCATCGCGCCGGGGCGCAAATGCAGGCGTACACGGGCGAGGGGGCGGCGATGAGGGCGGGCCGGTATTTTATCGCCGTGAACAGGGCGTACCAGGGACAGGCGAGGAAGAACCAGGCCCAGAACCAGAGGGTATCGTGCCGGCGCGCCGGGTTCGGCAGGATGTGGGGAAACAAGTTGGGATGGCTGTAAGGGTAGGGCTCCGCGGCGATGTAGTGGACCTGCCATCCCCTCTCCAGCCAGGCTTCGATGGACATCCTGAAACGCTTGCAGAATCCGCCCGGCTTGTGTTTGTAATAGACCGTCAGGATTTTCATGACGGAGAATTTCCCTCCGCTGGCTTGTGCCGTTTGTCGAGGACGCGCCGGTAGACTTCCTTGAGCGCCCGGGCTTGCGCCTCCCACGTCCATTGCGATTCCAACGCGCGGTCGCGTGCGTTTTGCGAAAAACGCTGGCGCAACTCCGGGTCTTGAATCAGGGAAAGGACGGCCCTGGCGAGGGCCGGGACGTCTCCGGCGGGGACCAGGAGCCCGTCGACGCCGTCGCGGACCATCTCCGGCAGTCCGCCCACTCCGCTGGCGACTACGGACAGGCCGCAGGCGGAGGCCTCGCGGACGATGTTGGGATTTCCCTCCGATAAACTGGGGAGGACGAAAATGTCCGCGGCGCTCAGCCACAGCGGCATTTCGCGGTGGTCCCGTTGACCGGCGAGGATCAGGCGCCTGCCGATCCCCAAACGCTCTCCCAGCGCTTCCAGTTCTCCGCGGGATTGCCCGTCGCCGACCAACACGCAAACCGCGTTCTCGTTGTTACGAAAAACTTCCGGAAGCGCTTCCAACAGGTATTTTTGCCCTTTTTCAGGTTCCAGCCTGCCCGCCGTCAGCAGGATGGTTTTGTCCAGCGCCAGGCCGAGCCGTTCTCGCGCTTGCAGTTTATCGCGCGCCGCGAACATTTCAAGGTCGATCCCGTTGGGGATGACGGAAATTTTACCCGCGGGGAATCCCAGGCCCGTCAACCGGTCCTTGAACTGGGAGCTTTCGCAAACGACGGCGTCCGCGCCGGACACCAGGATGTTGAACAACGGGCGGACCATGGGAATGTTCAGCAGAAGCATGTCCGATCCCCAGAGGGTGACGACAAGAGGGCGTCCCGTCAGGGCCTTGACCGCGACGCCGACCAACCCGGAAATTGTCCAATGGGCATGGAGCAGGTCGGATTTCCACGCCGACCGCAACGCGGCGGACAGGAACGCTACGAGGAAAAAGGGCATTTGCAATGCAGTCAGCCAGTTGCGTTTCATCCGGTTGGCGATGCCGCCGCCGTAGGCCGCCATCTGCCATCCGGGAGGAAAAAAATATTTGAAGCGTTCTATTTTCACCCCGCCCAAATCCATGGCGGGATCCTCCTGGAGATCGTGGGGGGCGACCGACCGCACGTTGCAGTCCAACCGCGACAGCTCGCGCGCGTACTTGAGAATGAAGTTGCCGGCGAAATCGCCGTCAAAGCGCGGGAAGGAAGTGGTCAGGATGGTTATTTGCAAATTTCGGTCCGGGTTCGGTCGGCCTTGCGGGGCGTTAAAAAACTATTTTATCGTCTTTGGTTGTCATTCCCGCGTCGGCGGGAATCCAGCGCTATGAGTTTTCTGGATGCCCGCCTGCACGGCATGACGGTTTTGGGTCGGAAGGGACTTTTCCGGCAACCTGTTCGTCGTCAACCGGCTCAGTGCAGTTTTCGCAATCCCATGGTCTCGCGGAACAGGTGCTTGAGCACGAAGAAGATATTTTCTTTTCTCTCCGCCAGGCGCCGCAACGTGTAGGGTAGCCAGGATTTGCCATAAGGGACGTAAATGCGGACCTGATAGCCCTTGTCCAGAAGGAACTTGTGGAGGTCGCGCCGCACCCCGTACAGCATTTCCATATAGAACGACCGCTTGTCGATCTTCTCCCTTTGCGCGAAGGAGATGACTTCCTGGATCAAGTATTCGTCGTGCGTGGCGATGGCGGGCAGGAACCCTTCTTTCAGCAATTTGAAAGCGAGCTTGCGGAAATTCTCCCGGATGTCGTCCATGGACTGGTAGGCGATTTCCGGGGGTTCCTTGTAGGCCCCCTTGCACAACCGCACGGAAACGCCGTTTTGGACCAACTGGTCCACGTCGGCGGCGGTGCGATACAAATAGGCTTGGACCGCCTGACCCAGGCTGGGACAGGATTTCCTCAGGTCGAGACACATCCGGACCGTGCGTTCGGTGTAGCGCGACCCTTCCATGTCGAACCGCGCGGAGTGATGTTTGGCCGCCCTCAATATTTCCTCGACGTTGCTCTTGCACAGTTCGGGATCGATATCGAGGCCCATCTGCGTCAGCTTGATGGAGAGGTCCATCGTGGTCGAGATGGATTCGATTTCGCGCAGAAGGTCCAGGTATTCCTGTTTGGCGGCCCGGGCCTGGTCCGCGGTGGAGGTGTTTTCTCCCAAAATATCTACAGTGGAAAGATAACCGGAATGGTTGAGCGCGTCGAGGGACCTCAACGCCGTTTCCAAATCTTGTCCCGCGATGTACCTCTTGGCCAGGGGGTAGAGAATACGCATGACCCTTGACTCCTTTCCAGAAAGGCAAACAGGTTGAATTGTAACACTCCCTCTCCCGAGCGTGGGTGTTTTGGGAAATTCAGCGGATAAATAACAGGATCAGCCACGCGATGATCTGATCTGGATTATTGAAAAATGCATCCATGAGGCTTCCGGAGCTTGCGCACCAAAAAAAAACCATTTTCTCGGAACTTTCCTTGATCATATTCCCCAGACAGGTTCCTTTGCCTTTATCGGGGGTCTTTCTTAAATTCACGAAGTTGTCGCCCCATGATAATTTAAGAAGGCCTTTTTTGTCGTCCGCGACGGCGTCGAAATTTACCAGATGGCGCATCTCGTCCTCAATAGTACCAGAAACGATCCAGCTGTCGCCCTTTTTCTCCGCCTGGGCCGAGAACCCGCGGTCGTCAAAAATAAGGCCGCCATAACTGATGAATTCCCCCAAGTCCAGGCGATCGATCGCGTAATTTTTGTTTCCTACGCCGATTATAAAAACATCTTTCTGGTACGAGGCCCTTAGGGGGGCGACAAAGGCAAGCCCTTCCTTGATGTCCCCCTTCAGAATTCCTCCTTCTTCCGCGAGTCTGATTTTTTGTCTGCCTTCCCCGGATCTTGCGATGAGCGTCAGATCGCCGTCAGCCGCGGATTCGGAGGCGGTCAGAGCGACGATGAAAAAAGCCGCCAGGATTGAGAGGGGTTTAAAGGATATTTGCATGGTGGCCCCCTTCCGGGTTGGAACATTCGCCAAGAGTTCTTAAGACCGAATAGCCGGTATTTCTTCCAAGATAAATATACTGCCTCTATCGTTCTTTCGTATTTCCTCCGTTCTCTTCCTCGCCGACGAGTCGTTCCGGAGAAGGCGGGGGAAGGAGGGGGCGCCGCAAACCGATCTCGCGCGAGGTCTGCAGTTCCACCTCGGACAAAAGGGCGCTGGGGGTAATGGTGGTCACGGGAATGGATCCGGACTCGGCTTCGCAAAAGCCGTTGACCGCTTCCACATCGTCTCCCGTGACGATTATTTTGTCGATCAGGGACAGCGGGGTGCCTAAAAATTCCACGCCGCGCGCCATCTCCTCGCGTCCGTCTTCGGGATAAACCTTGTACAAGTACAGCGGTTTTCCCTTAAAAATTTGAAAGTTTCTAGCCTCTGTCTGGGTCTCCCCGCTGATCATTTTCTTTATGATCAAGCCAAAGGGTTTATTTTGTCTTTTAACTTCCTCGATCAACCTCCTTTTCAATTGCTCGGCGGGCAGGGCGTTTTGCGAGCGAATGATCAAATTGCCCATCCGCGACATCGGCGTTCTGGCGCCGTCGCTCCTCGCATGTCCGTTGGTTTTGTTGAAGCTGGGGATCGGAGACCGGGAAAGGAGAAAACTCTTGAGGATTCCTTGTTCAATCAGTATCGCCTCCTCGCTTTTTTGGCCCTGGTCATCGATCAGGTAGCTCCCCGCGAGGTCTTTACCCTGAAATTGGCGCATCCTTGGATCGTCCGCCACGGTCAGGAACGGCGGAATAATGCGCTGGCCGACTTTTTTCATGAGAGTTCTTCCGTCCTCGGCGGTCCGCAACCGGTCGGCCTCCAGACGGTGTCCGATCGCTTCATGGAATAAAATCGCCGTCGCTTCGGGGCTGAAAATCGCCGGCCCAATATAAGGCTCCATTTTCTGGGCCTGTGTCAAGGCGTTCATCCGATGGATCAAGCGGTCGGCTCTCCGTGCCAGCTCTTCCTCGGACGGAAATTTTTCAGGGTCGGAAAAATAGACCGACTCCTCGTCGTGGATCTGGAACCCGGTTTCCGTTTTTGTCCAACCTTCCAGAATCGCCCAAAAACGCGAGGAATTGTCTTGAATTCTATTGCCATCGGAATCCAGATGGCGCCGCGCATATTGATCGGCGGTGAATTTGACTCTGGATTTCTCGATTTGGGAGGCCTTTATGAAACGGGCTGAAACCTTTCTTGCGAGATCTTTCCATCGAGAGAGGATCGCTGGAAGTTTGGGGATTTCTTCAATCCGGACAACCGGCGGATTCCCCGGCGAAAAATCCGGGAGCTCGTAATTTTCCATCCTGTTGAGGAGGCGCCCCTTTTTTTTGATGAGATTCATGATCGCCTGTTTGTAGCGCAAGTCCGTCTCGTACCAGAGGGCGCGCTTTAAGGCGTAAAGGTCGTTGTCCAAAGGCACGAATTGGTCAATCTGGACTTCGTGGCTGTCGAGGGTCGAACTGTCGAATTTTGGACTCCCCACTCGGACTTCCACGTACAGGGAGCGGTTTTCGCTCGTAGTGGAGTCCAGTAAGGCGCCTAAACCGCCGATGATCTCATGATGGGAACGATCGCGTATCTGGTAATTAACGTAGTAAGGCGGGGGAAAATCGTCGAACTTGAGTTGGGTTAGCGACCGGGCCATCTCCTCTTCCATGGCTCGGAAAAGGACGGCGGAAGGATCGTCGGCGGTTGTGGCAACCGGAGAGGATCCCATCACGACAAGGACTGCCGCTAATAGTATGAAAAGGTTTCTCATCGAAACGCTCCAAGGTTTTGGGAAACGTTTCAAGTCCGCGCGAAAATGCGCCGCCTTCGGCGCAACAAAACGATACCGCATCTTCTTTTTGAGCTTCGCCGCTTTTAATGGGAATGGATGTTCCGGTTTTTAGGTCATTTCTTTCCTCCCCCCGTTCGCCGTTCACAAGAACTCGGAGGCGATGGTGCATTGCGCCAACGAACGGGATTCGCAACTCTCCGGCGAAGTCTCAGCGCAGTGGGTGCAAAGGGCCGTTAAAAAGTTACGGCAAAAATACCTTTTGGCATTTCCCCTGACCTTGGAAAGTTTATATTTGAATTGCGCAAGGCTTAACCCTAGCATGTCCGCGGTTTTTCCCTTGTCGAAAGCGCATTTTTTCAAGGCGTGGATAATCACCGTGGCTTCGAATAGTTGCATATATTTTTCCAAGGTAAAGCCTTCGGGGATGGATTCCATTTCGCTCATATAGCCGATATTCCTCAGGGGGTCTTGCGTTAGATACCCGGGAACGTCGGAGACTTCAAGGCGCGGGCCTTGCGCCAGGATCGTCATCCGTTCCAAGACGTTCTGCAGTTCACGGATGTTGCCGGGCCATCGATAGCACGCGAGTATTTTTCCGGCTTGCGGGGAGATGTCTATAATTTTTTTTCCTGTTTTTTCGTTTAATTTGGGGATGAAAAAATCGATCAGCGCCGGAATATCGTCTCGTCTTTCCCGGAGCGGCGGGATTTGGATCGGATAGACAAATAAGCGGTAATAAAGGTCTTTCCGGAATCCGCCATCCGCGACCCATTGTTCGATATTTTTGTTTGTCGCGGCGATAATCCTGATGTTTACCCGGATGGTTTTGACGCCGCCCAATGGCTCGAATTCGCGTTCTTGAATTACGCGGAGAATCTTGGCTTGCGCGGAGGCGCTCATTTCCGTCACTTCGTCCAGGAAGAGCGTACCCTGGTCCGCCAATTGCACTTTCCCCACCTTCGGTTTGTCCGCGCCCGTGAAGGCCCCCTTTTCGAAACCGAAAAGCTCGCTCTCGATCAGCGTATCCGGAAAAGCGGAGCAATTGATCGCCACGAAAGGTTTCGCCGAGCGCGGACTGTTCTTGTGAATGGCCTTGGCTAAAAGCTCCTTGCCGGTGCCGCTTTCGCCCAAAAGCATGACGGTGGCGCTTTGCCGGGCAACCTCCCCCGCCTGCTTCAACGCGTCGAGCATTTTTGGAGAAACCGCCACAATGCCGGAAAAATCGAATTGCGCTTCCAACTCGTTTCGAAGGTTGCCCAATTTCTCTTGCGGGGATTCCGGTTTCCTTGCGCGGCTCAGGTCTTTAAAAACGCCGAGTACCGAAACGACATTGCGATTTTTCCAGTCGAAAATGGGAATGTAAACGACTTCCACGCTTATCTTTTTTCCGGTGTTTTGGGAGAAAACGTCGATTTTCCTTTTCCAAGGAATGTCTTTAAAAAAGGTTTCGGCCCCGTTTCCTGATTCGGTTTCCAGCGATGCCTTGAAATTCGTCAGCGCCTGAAGCGCTTTTTCCTGAATTTCCTCTTGGGCAAGGTCGAACAGTTCTTCGCTCGAAGCATTGAACAGGCCAAGACCCTGTTCTTTGTTGACCAAGAACAGGCCATCCAACTCGGGGACAAAAGCGTATTCAAGGTATTTCACGGAAAAAAACTCCAAAAAAGAAACTTTAGAATCCGAGAGCCTTTAGGGAAATCAACTTTTCGAAAATTATCTTGATTTTTAAATTTAACTAACTATTTGAAAAATAAATATTATTTAATCAAAAAAAGAGGGCTGGCTAAAATCAACCGTTTTCCTCCGTTTTTCCTGTCCGCATGATTTTTATTAAATCATTTAAATTCAATGTGTTATCTGGGAATCTGTTTTGGCATGCGACATGAATGAAATGTAATGCCTGGACAAGAATTTTGCAAATGCTTTGCGGAGAAAAGGACCGGTCCGTGTAAATGAACCAAGTATTTGGTTGAAATTATTTCTTGCTTGAGGAGGAATTGCGATGAAAAACCGGGATTCTATAATTCTTGCCTTGACAACGCTTTTCGTGTTGGTCTTGGCAACCTATTCGTGGGCGGGTACCTATACGAACCCATATACGGACTTTCGTACCGATGGGGATGGGTGGTACGATGATATCTGGATGGCTCCTCCCTCGATGACGGAGTTTACGAAGGAGTTCAAGCACGAGGCGACATTGGGTTCGGGAATGGGCACGTTCTGTAAAGAAAATGAATTCAGAGTGGAGAACAGGTCCGATAGCATCGCTGAGTTGAAGGTGATCATGGGGGAAGACGAGGTCAATGTGCAATTACAGCCCAAGTCCCAAAAGGCTTACAACCTGATGACTCCCGGAGGGGATCCGGAAAAGGAAGTTCGCATTATTAATTCCACCCCCGGAAACGCTCTGATCGACGTGGAGTGCCGTAAGTAAGAGAGGAGAAAAGTCGAATGCTTTCAACACGCACCCCCTTCTTTTTAATCGGACTGAAAAGGAGGGGGACTGTTTTTAGCGTTTTTTTGTCGCTTGGTCTTGGCCGCCACCAAATTAAAAAAGAATCTTTTTGAAACGGCGGCGCATCATTATTTCCAAGGGGCGTTTTTTATGCGCCGGAAAAACCGGGTTTGCGTAAACCGGGCCGTTCCTTTAAATCACGATTCCCCAAGAAGCAGACGCATGATCAGAGGATGCGTTTTTAATAACGGTCATTCAGGAGGTGATGTTATGGAATGGCTCGATTTTGGAGTGGACAAGATGCTGATGGCGGCTCTTGCGGGTATTGCGGCGCTGGGAGTCATGTTCTACTTCTTTTCCGGAAAAAGCATCGAGTAACGTTGTGTTTTTCTAAGAAAAAGCCAGTCCGATTTCGATCGGGCTGGCTTTTTTTTTATTTGCGCGACGGAAGAACGGAAGAGGGGGGAGGGGATCAGCGGGATGTGTAGGCGGCCAGGCGTTCCTGGATGTTTTCTTTCTCGTGGTGGCCGATGTAGAGTAGCCCGTCGGAGAGGGAGTAGTTGTGCGGGAAGGTCATCACCTCTCTGCTGACGCGCTCCACGATTTCCTGATAAACCTGCGTGGCTTCGTCCGCCGTCATCCCGGCGGTGATGTCGTACGAATAGCCCAGGCTCAGGTCGTGCTCCGGCGGGGTATGGAGCCGGGTGATATGCCACTCGGCGGGGTTCTTCTCGATCGGCGTTCCCTTCTCCAGGTCGAACTGGGAGGCAATGCACGAGAACCCCGGCGAGTCCAGTAGTCGGCGGTTGCTCATCACGAAATTCACCGACTCCATTGCCTCGTCGCGCGTTTCCGTGGGGAAACCGACGATCAGATAAAAATGCATGGCGATGCCGATGCGCAGGCACTCCTCGACGGTCTTGTCGATGACCGCCTGCTCCACGCCCTTCTTCATGGCGTCCAGCACGCGCTGGTTGTAGGACTCCAGGCCGAAGATCAGCTTCCGGCATCCCGACCGGTACAGCAGGTCCAGACGGTTCTCCTTGAGCAGGCTCTTTTCGAACTTCAACTCGCCGGTCCATTGAATGTCTACTTTCTCCTCGACCAGCTTGCCCGCGAAGGTTTTCAGGAAGTTGATGGGTAGGGCCTCGTCGGTGAAGAAGAAATAATTGCAGTTGTATTTGTTTTGCAGGACGCGCACGTCGTTGACCACGGTCTCGGCATAGCGTACGTGGAAGTCCATGTGGTCGAACGGGATCGAACAGAAGGCGCACCGCTCCCAGTAGCAACCGCGCGAGCCCATCACCGGTAGGACCCGTTCGGGCGACAGGTACAGGTCCAACGGCATGCCGTCGAAATCTGGAGTGGGCAGTTCGTTTAACTCCTCCTTGGCGAAGGGACGGTTGACCTTCACCTTGCCGCCGTCCTCCCAGACCAAATTGGGGACCTTGGACAGGTCTCTGCCGCCGCGCAACTCCTCGACCAGGCGCAGTAACGGCGTTTCCCCCTCGTGGACAATGAAGCTGTCCACGAACTGGAACAACGGCGAGCCTTTCTCCAGCTTGTCCACCAGCTTGGTGAACACGCTACCGCCGACGGTGACGTGGATGTCCTTCCGGCGCTCCTTGACCAGTTGGGCCAGCGTCAGGCCGGAGATGATCTGCTCCACGGAGGTGATCGAAATGCCGAGCAGGTCGATGTCCTTGGAAAGAATATCCGGCACGTAGTATTGCCGGTACAAATCGTAGAAGAAATTCTGGTCCGGGTTCTTGAACGACTCCATGATCTCGGACGAGGAATACGGCGAGAACCGCATCTGACTGCCGATGACCGTCAACTGCGACGGATAGTAGGGCGCGAGGATGCTGTCCAGCCAGACGTCGATGATCTTCAAACTTTCCATGTAGCGGTCGATTTCGTAGAAATCCGCGCAACGCAACGATCGCACGGCCCCGTCGATCTCGTCCTTCAACGCCGGGACGATCTCCTCCGCCTCGGCCAGCCTGGCGTATTTCTCGCTTTCAAACGCCGAATGGCGCGGCCGTCCGGCCAGCGCCCTGCGCTCGTCGACGATCCGATCGTACAGCGGCCAGGCCTTCTCCCACGTGCACAGATGGTCCAGCAGTTCGATGGCCAGGTCGCGTTGCACCACGTCGTGGACGCCATGCTTGTTCAGGAACGCCTTGAGCGAAGGCAGGCTGAGATAAGGCTGGGACGGATGCCAGGATGAGGGAAACACCAGGTAGATCATCGGAGAAATCCTTGAAACCAGTAAGTTACCGGGGTTTGGGGGCCATGAAGACCAGCAGTACCAACTTGTCTTGGGTGTGGTTGACCACTCCGTGGTCCAGACCCTCCGGGGCGAGGACCATTTCGTCCGCCGTCACTTCCTTTTCCACGGACCCGACGGTGACCTTGCCCTTACCCTCTAGGACGTAATAAATCTTGTCCGATCCGGCGTGCGAGTGGATCTTTTGCGACTGCCCCGGCTCGAAACAGTATACATCACAAAAAAACTTGTCCGTATCGAAAAGGCTGACCTTGTTCAGCTTTTCCGCCTTGAACGCCACCGACTTCCGCACATTGACGATTTTCATGATCTCCGCCGAAATATTGATTTTATTCGATTTGGAAATTTTATCATAGCCCCGGCGCGTAACCAATAAAAATGCGGATTTGCGGCCCTGCGGGCGTTTATGCTATTGACAACACAGCCACGATCCACTATTTTGAAAACCACATGGACAAAACGTTCCAAGAACCAAGCAAAGACCGCAGACAGCGGGACAAGCAAAAATAGAGACAGCAAGCCTTGGTCCCAAGGCGAGCAAATCTGCGAAAAAAAGGAGAGCGCTTGGCAAACTGAATTTTTTCGTTCCCTCCCCCTGGAAGGGGGAGGCCAGGTGGGGGTGAAAAGCTGTTTTCGCCCACCCCCCAGCTTTCTCCTCGGGAGAGGGGATTATTTTTGTGCTAGGAATGATCGATTCATTTTGTAAGATGCAAGAAAGATAACGGGGCGTGGCGCAGCCTGGCTAGCGTACCTGAATGGGGTTCAGGTGGTCGGAGGTTCAAATCCTCTCGCCCCGACCAAATAAAACAATGGGTTATCGGGTTCTCCCGGTAGCCCATTGTTCGTTTTGTGAAACTTTTGTGAAGCTCCACTGATCGGGGACCACGCGCTCCGCATATTCGACCAACCGCGAAATATCCGGCGCCGAATAATGCGTCGTCATGCTCCTGCCCGACTTGTGACCCAAAAGCTCCTTCCGGTCTTCCTCGGGGACCGGCGCGGCGCGCAATCTCGCTCCGTAAGTGTGTTTCAGATCGTGAATGCGAACGGGAATACCCGTCCGCCTACGAGCGTTCCGCCAGGATGAAACGTTCATCTTCTTGATCGGTTCCCCCTGACACGAAAAAACAAAATCAGGATGCCTGCCGCGTTGCCGCTCGACAACCGACCGGGCGATCCGGTTCAACACCACGAGCCGCTGAAGACGGTTCTTGACGTATTGACGAGGAATGATGAAAACGCTTGTTGATGTCCTCCAACGGCTTCTTCGTCAAGTACCGGTGCGGAAACTTGAACTGGATGGCCTCGTTCGCAAGCGTTGCCTTGGTGGACTCGTTCAGATACCGCATGACCGCTTCCTCCCATGTCCGTTTACGTCGGCGAGGGTTTAAAACCCGTTCCCGGACATCGGCGATCGCTTGCGCGAGAAACCTTTCGGCTTCATCGAGGTCGCTTGTTCCAGCAGTCAAGGCCATTTCGGTCAGGCGGGCGGGATTTCCACGAGTCTCAGGTGCATGGGATAATACAGGGCCTTTTTGATGGCCTGAGTCTCGCCGCCGGTCTTGAGCAATTCCTCGTATTGTTGCAGTTGCGGGCGGTAACGGTCGATTTCCTCCCTGAAAAAACCTTCCAGGTCGGTCCCTTGATGTTCTCCCGTCTTGTAATCGACGATCCAGCGTATGCCGTTCTCGTCCACGAAAGTGCGGTCGACGGCGCGGTTCAGGTAACGGTTCTCCCGCAGGAGGGTGAGGGGACATTCCGACCGGGCGTCGCGGTGTCTGGCGAGAATCCAGCGTCCGACGGGGTCCTGTAAAATGTTTTTCAAGGCCTTTTGGGCTTGCCGGACGACGTCCGGGCCTGGGGACAATCCTTCCCCACTCAAGGCCGATTGCAGGAGAGGGGCCATCGCGTCGATTCGCTCCGCCGTCCAGGATTCCGTTCCCTGGTCGGCCATTTGCTTGAAACAGCGGTGCAGTACGTTTCCCAGACAACGGGCCCGGTTGCCCGCCCATTCGAACGCGGGCTTCTCCTCGTTTTCGCCCGCCAGTTCGACGGCGGTCCCCGTCTCGATGCCGGGGCCCCGCGCCGGAGGTTCGAACGACGCGGGCAAACGCTGAATCCGGTTCCCCGCCGGAAGGGGTTCCGGTTCCGGGCGCGCTTTTTCTTTCTCGCCTTTTTGCAAGCGTTCCCATTCCGGCCCTACATAAGGCCAGAGTTTGGCCAGGAGCGTGTTCGCGCGCGGAGCGGCGGAACCGTCTTTCTCGGGGGCGTGGCCGAAGAGGTGGAGCTGTTTTTTCGCGCGCGTCGCCGAGACGTACAACAGGCGTAGCGTCTCGAATTCCTCTTTCTTGCGGTCGAGATGGGTCAGGAAGTTGTAAACCTCCGATTCCTGGCCGCCTGTCTCCTGTATGGGGGCGAGGAGCAGGTTGGCGCCGTGGGGCATCCAGTAGATCAGGCGCTTGTGTTCGTTTTTCCCGCCCTTGCCCAATCCCGGTATGATGACAAAATCGAATTCCAGGCCCTTGGCTTTGTGCATGGTCAGGATGTGGACCGCGTCCTCCGACTCGACGGAGGGGCTGGCGTACAGGTCCTCGAGGAGCCGGTCGAACCGCTGAAGACTTTCCAAGTCTCCTTCATCGAGAGTTTTGGAAACCTTCTCGAGAAAAACGTCCGCGTCCTTGAGCGCGCTTTCCTCCACGCAGGCGGGTCCGCCGAGGGCGGTCCAGCAACCCTCGATCAGATCGCGGAGGTTGGCGTAGGGCAGGGCGTTCAGCGTTTCCGTCATGACCGAAACGAATCGGGCCAGACGCTTCGAACCGTCCTCGCTCAGGAGACGGGTCCGTTCCGGGTCATTGATGAGAGTCCATACGGGCGAATTTATGTCGTTGGCGCACAGCCGATGCAGGTCTGTCAGGGAGAGGCCGCACCAGGGGGCGCGCAGGATCGACAGCCAGGATACGCGGTCGATGGGCGACAGCAGGGCCCGCAACAGGGCCAGCAGGTCCAGAATATAGGGGCGCGACGTCAACGGGTCGATCTCCTCGGCCTTGAATTTGACGGAACGGCCGCGGAATTGCCGGACGATTTCCGGCAGATGGCTCCTGGCCCGCACCAGGATGGCGATGGAGCTTCCAGGATGGTCTCTCCGGATCTCGCCGATCAGGTCGACGATCTGGCCCGCTTCCGCGACTCCTCGCGGGTCGATTGCCGGGTGCAGGCAAACGCCGGAGAATTCTTCCTCCGGAAGGAACGCCGCCGATTCGGCGAAACCGATGGAACCCAGGTCCGAGTCGTCGTTTTTGGGGAAGATTCGGGAAAAGCAGGCGTTGACCCAATCCACGATTTTTTTCTGCGAGCGGAAATTGGTCTTAAGTTGTAGAGGCTCCAGGCGGACCTCGCCGATCCCGTAGTCGCGCGCGTCCAGAAACAGCCCCACTTCCGCGTCGCGGAAGCGGTAAATGGACTGCATGGGGTCGCCGACGATGAAAAGGGACCGGCCGTCTCCGGCGGTCCATCCGCAAGTCAACCGCTTCAACAGTTCGCGTTGTTTGAACGACGTGTCCTGATATTCGTCCACGAGGACGTGATGGATTTTGACGTCCAGATAAAGCAGAAGGTCCGTTGGGTCCTCCTCATCGCCCAGCGCCGTCAACGCGGACAGGGAAATCTCCGTAAAATCGGTCCTCTTCCGTTCGCGGAATACGCCTCGCAGGACATTGTTCATCTCCGGAAGCAGGCGGAGCATGGCCTGGAGGACCCCCCACTCGCCCTCGCCATACCGAGGGTTGGGCAGACGTTGGATTTCTCTCCAAGCCTCGCGCAGGCCGGGAATGGCCGCGAATTTTTCCATAAGGTCGAGACAATCGCCTTTCATGTTTTTCCCCTCGGGCGTTTTATCCGGCGGAAAACCGTCGTTTTTATCCAGTTTTTTACGCCACTCCCCCTTCTGGGTCAGCAGGAGGTTTGCCAGGGCCTTCCATTGACCGAGACAATCGGCCGATGGTTTTGGGACGCCTTCCAGATCGTTAAGACAGGCGCCGGGATGCCGGGGATCGTCCTCTGCCAGGGCGCTTCCGCTGTAACGGGCGAAAACGATCAGTTGCGCGAAAATCCGTTCCGGCAGAAGGCGAGAGAGATTGACGAGGACCGATTCGATGATGCCGGAAAGCGTGTTTTCCAGATAGGGCCGGGAATTTTCAGTAAGACGTAGATTGTCGAAAAAAGGGATCATCCATTGATCGCGACGGGAGAGCATTTGCTCGGTCCGGGAAAGGAATTCGGACTTGGAATTGTCGAGATGCCGCAGGATAACGCGGACGGCTTCCCCGGCTGAATTCCCGGATTCCGCGAGACTGAGTATTCCGCGCGCCGTTTCCCGGTACAACTCCCGGGGGTTTTCCTCGATTTCCAAGGTTCCCCCGGTCCCTGAAAGGACGGGCATTTGTTGGGTCAAGGCGGAGCACAGGGAGTCGATGGTCTGGATTTTCAGGCGGGACGGGTTTTCCAAAATGCGCCATCCTTTTTTGCGGTCGCGTTCGAGAGCGTTGCGCGCCAGTTCCAGCGTCAACGCTTCGTGTCCGCCGGGCTCTTCTCCCGGCGATGGTCCGCGCGTTGTCGCGGACGTTCCCGGGGAGGCCAGGGCGTCCATGATCCGCGTCCGCATTTCCCCCGCCGCTTTGCGGGTGAAGGTCATCGCCAGGATTTGCTCCGGTTGCTCGACCCGCGCCAGCAGTTTGAGAAAGCGCTGGATCAGCAAGCCGGTCTTGCCGGAACCGGCGGGGGCCTGGACGATGAACGAACCGGCGGGGTCCAGCGCCTTCTGTCTTTCGCGGTCGTCGAGAACAGGCGTCATGTCTTTTCCTCCTCGTCGACGTCCCCGGAGGCGGGTTTCATCTCTTCAATCCGGCAAAGGGTTTGTAGCCCGCAATGTTTGCACGTATCGTTGGGGTCAACGGGGTCCACGGCGCATTTCCCCGAGATGAAATCCTCGGCCAGGCCCGTCAGTTGCTTGTTCCATCGTCGGAGCAGAGAATCCCAGTCCGGACAATCGATTTCTTTGTTCTTCTTGAAGTCGATGGAGGTCCCAGGCAGAACATGGACTTCCTTCGCGAGGAATTTAAAGCCCATGCCTTTTTGACCCTTCTTGACCTCGGCGAAAGCGATGGCGTCGGGAGATAACTCGATCGCGTACAACGGCAGTTGCGGTTCCTGAAGCCGGTCTTCGAGCCAGCTGTTGGGTTTGATTTGCCCCGTTTTGTAATCGATCAAAATTTTATGGCCGTGTGGGGTTTCGTCCACGCGGTCGATGCGGAGATTGAAGTTGTATCCGGCGACTTCTCTGGTTTCCTTGCGTTCAATGGCGACCACTTCAAAATCGGGGCGCAACAGTTCTTTCATCAGCCATTCGCCGAGCAGGGATTCGAGCCGGGACCGCTCCATTTCCGCGAAATATTTTTGCGCGCTCAGTTTGGAAAGCAGACGTCCCTCCGCCTCCCGGATACAGCGCGCGACGACGCCGGGCAATTCGCCGTTATCGCTCAGGGATCGGAGTTGCGCGGAGGTTTTTACCTCGCTCCAGAAGCGCTGGAGCGCGTAATGGACGATATTGCCGCGCTCCGCGTCGTCGAAGTCGATTTCCCGCGTTTCGAATTTCATCGCGTTGAGGCGGTGGCGGGCGAAGGCGCGGAAAGGGCAATCGGCCTGGTTTTTTAAAACCTGGTATCCCCCGGCAATTCCTTTTACCTGGGCGGTTTGGCGCTCATCGGGGGTCAATGGCAATGCGCCGGGGTCCAGCCAGGTTTCCACTTCTCTTTTACCCCGCCACTGGTCTTTTATCCGGTGCGACTGGGCGATCTCCTCCATGCCGTGAATGCTTGATATCGATTTCAGAAGCGGGCTCGCTCTTAATTCCTTTTCCGCGCTCCAGGCAGGATAACTGATGACGACGTTGGGCGAGGACAGGGCCAATTGCCGCAAAATGTTTTCCGCCCACCGCAATTCCCGGTGGGAGGTGGAGCGGGGGAGGTCGAGGCGCTTCTGGATCTCCAATGGGAGAAAAGGGTTGGGGGTAGGCGGGGGCGGCAGAACGTCCGCATGGCACCCCAGAATCCATAGGCGGTCGAATTGCATCCCGTACGCTTCCGGCAGGCTCATCACTTGAATGGGGTATTCCCGGGTCTTGATTTGAAAAGAGGTTTCCCTGGCTATCGATTCCAGAACGGTCGCGGCTTGCAGGCGGGTAACGCTCCCTAATACGGGGTCCAGCGAGGCCAGTTCGTCCAAACAATTCTGCCAGGCGTCGCGGGCCTGATTCTGATAGGCTCGATTGGGTAAAATGTCGTCGCCTTCGGGCCAGCCCAGGGTCTTGAGGGACCGGGACAGGTCCGGCGCCCAAAGGCTGGGAAGTTTCCTGTCCCGGTTGCGGAGCAGTCCCCGGAGGGATTGCGCAAGGAGCGTCAGCCCCGGACCGCCGCTTTCCCGCCGGAGGTCCTCTTCCAGCCGGCCCAAATGTACGGTTACGGCGTTGTCCCGCCTGAGTTTCAATTCCAAGGCGTTGCGCGGTCCGGATTCCGTTTGGCTTCCCGCTAAAAACGGCGAACCCAGGATTCGCGAGAAGACGGGGAAGGGGAGCGTCTCGCTCTCCAGGGACAGGATAGTCAATGCGAGGTGGACCAGAGGTTCGTTCGCCAGGGGCGTCCCCATGGAAACGGTGAAGCCGGCCTCCGCGTCCGACCAGGGAAAAATGGAATCCGGGGTCAGCTCCGCTTTCAATTCCCTTGTGATGAGAGATCGGTATTCGTTCCAATCGGCGACGGCGATGCCGACGGTTTCGTCCGGACGGAATGCGCCTCTGACCCACCGCGCGCACTGCGCCGCCTCATGGGCCGGATCTTTAAACTCCACGATCCGTACGTTGCCGGAAGTTTCCCGGCGGTCCGATTCCGATGGTCCATTCCAGATCTGGACGGGGACTTCCTTCGTCCGCAGAAAATCGACCAACGATCGTTGCTGGGCCGTCATTTCCTGGAAGCCGGCGAGAATGACTCTCTCCGGCAGTGGGATCGACCCGTCCCGCATGGCGTCGGCGACGGCGTCGGGAACGTCCGCGGGATCGATGGCGCGCCACTCGGACAATCGGTCCTCATACTTCCTTTTCCAGCGCAGGAACGATTTGGCCTCCAGGGTCCATTGGAATGATTCCGGGTCCGCCGGGATTCGATACTCTTTTAAAAGGGAGTAGGCCTCGGCGGCTTGTCTTGCGGTCCCCTGTATATGCAGGAGGTCTAACGGGGGCGATCCCCCGTCGTCGCGGATCGTCTTTTCCCAGATTTTTCGCGCTTGTAAAGGGGAGAGGACGTGGCGGGAGGGCCAGGAATGAACCCACAACTTCTTCAGCCAGGCGTTTAAGGAGAGGATTTCCGGCGTCGGCCAGGTTGTCCGTCCGGCCTTTCCTTGGACGCGGGCGTATTGCAGGTGGAGCCAGCGCGCGAGCGAAGGATGGGCGGCGAGGACCGTCGTCCGTTCCGCGATGGATTCGATCATAGACGGACCCCGTCGGGGATGTTGAGAAAATCCGGGTTTTTTTCCGTCCGGGAGGGGTTAAGGAGTCGGAGAGACCCAGACGTCGCCTTTGGAAGTGGTTTCCCGCTTCCAAATGGGGGTGGTGCGTTTGAGTTCGGAGATCGCCCATTCGCAGGCCTTGAAGGCTTCCTGACGATGCTCCCCGCAGGCGACGATCAACACGATGTTTTCCCCGATGTCGATTTCGCCCACGCGGTGGACGATGCTCATGTCGATGATGCCGAAATCCTTGATGGCCTTTTGCCGCAGTTCCTCCAGCTTCTTCTCGGCCATTTGCGGGTAGTGCTCGAAGTGCAATTTGGTAATGGTTTCCCCTTTGGACGATTCCCGTCCGGTGCCGAGAAAAACGACAATTCCGCCGATATTGGCGGAAACCTTTTTCATGTGCTCGATTTCGTCGGTGACCGAGAAATCTTCCTTCTGGATTCTGACTCTGGACTCCGTCGCGGTACTCATAAAAAAGTTGCCTTATATTGCGCCGCCCGAGAATGGCGGCAGGAGAGCCACTTCGTCCCCGTCATGGATGACGGCGTCCGGGAGGACGACGTCCTGATTGACCGAGACCATGACCTTTTTCTCCCGCACCATTTCGCCGATGGCCGGCGAGGTTTTACCGATAGCTTCACTTAATTTCAAAACGGTCGTCTCGCGCCCCAGATCGAAACGATCTTCCTCTTTCCCAGCCATGGTCTTCAAGCTGGCGAAGTATTTTACTTTTATCATTTCCCGTTCTCCGGCAGTTCCCGGGCAAACGTCCCGGATTTTCCTCCGGCTTTATAAACGAGGCCGATGTTGTCGAAGACCATTCCCTTGTCCACGGCCTTGCACATATCGTAGATCGTGAGGGCGGTCGTCGATACCGCCGTAAGCGCTTCCATTTCCACCCCGGTCCTGCCGTTGACTTTGACCGTGGCCGTGATGGTTATGGAACAAAGCCCGGTTTTCTTGTCCGGCTCGGAATTCTCGGAAAAACCGATGTCGACGCTGGCCAGCGCCAACGGATGACACATGGGGATGATTTCCGGCGTTTTTTTCGCCCCCATGATGCCCGCGACCTGGGCGACCGCCAGAACGTCTCCCTTCTTGATCCGTCCCTCATCGATCAAGCGGAGCGTGGACGGTTGCATGTAAACCGTGCCTTGTGCCGTGGCGACGCGTTGGGTGACGTCCTTCTCGGAGACGTCCACCATGTGGGCGCGGCCTTCCGCGTTGAAATGAGTCAATGGGTTTTCCATCGATCTATATTACAATAAATGGCGTATGAGTCAAGCTCAACGCCTGTTATGGGCCATTGATGGGTTTAAGCCCGGATATTGCGTGAACGACGAACCTGTGAACGGGCTTCGAATCTTGGAACCAAGATCCGTCAGGTATTCGAAACAGGCAATAGCCGGTAACAAAAAGCGCCTTGTTTTTATTCCCCCCTTGCAAAGGGGGTTAGGGGGATTTGAAACTCCTGCTCGCGGTCATGGCGCGAATCCCCCCGGCCCCCTGTACAAGGGGGAGCGATTTCTTTCTTTTTTTTTCATGCAATATCCGGGTTAGGTGAGGATGCGCGATTTTAAATTGGGAATGTTGGCTCGTTCTGTTGGCAAAAAAATCATTTTGCTGTTTCTAGCTTACTTGTTTGTTTTAGGAACGCACCGGTTTTGGTTGCCCTGGTTCGGCGAAATCTTGATAGTTGAAACCCCTCTCAAAAAAGCCGATATCGTGGTTGTTTCCACGGGGTCTTACGTCCGCTTTCTTCACGCCGTCGACTTGCTCAAAAAGGGATATTCCGGGAGGCTCCTGTTGCTGGGCGACGATCGTTTGCCGGCTGACCCGCAAGGGAAAAATCTGACGCACTACGCGCGGGAAGAGGCGATCGGCGAAGGCATCGACGAAAAAAATATTTTCGTCAGTCATTCCACGGGAACCCAGGGCGACGCCAGGGCGGCCAGGGCGATCGCGGATTCGCACGGTTACAAGTCCGCCATCGTGGTCAGCGACGGGTACAACATGAGAAGGATCGCCATGATATTCGGAAAAGTATTTCATGGTTCGCCCGTCGAATTGATCTTTGAGCACGGCGATTGGGAATATGGCGAGTATTTTCCTCCCGAAAGATGGTGGCAATCGCCTTATACGTTTTCATATGTCGTGAAAGAGTGGATCAAGTTACCCATCGATTTTTACTTTTTGCGCGGATTTGAGCCGGCATGATTTTTAAAAGAATCGGACGTTTTGTATTGGTGATTGGAATTGCCATGGCGTTGGTTTTCAGTTCCAGGGAGTTCCTTTTATACAGGATAGGGACATTCCTGGCGGTGGACCAGCCCTTCGAAAAAGCAGATGCCGTGGTCGCTTCAAAAATAACCGAAAAGATCGCGGAGCTTTATCGGGATGGGAGATGCGGGAAAATTGTATTGTCGGTCCAGGACGACAATGTCAACTGGTGGAAGTTTTTGCCGAAATCCGATTCCATGGAGGACGCCCGCGGAAAAGCCGAAAAGTGGGGGATCCGGCGCGACGATTTGATCGTGTTCAACCGGACCTCGGGAATCCAGGATGATATTTCTTACTTCAACTCCTTAAAGAAACTGTTGCGCGAGAACGGCATCCATTCCGCGGTTTTCTACTCGCCTTATTATAAAACCCGGAGGAAACGGTTTTATCTGGACCGCTATCTGGATGGCCCGGGCATCGAGAGCTACGTGGTCTCCGCCGAAGAAAATTATCTTCAAGCGTTCGAACGCTGGTGGGAAAACACGGCGCTCGACAACCTCTTCCTGGATGAGTATTTGACAATGGCGTTTTATTACTTCAACAAGATCCTGTGGTCGCCCGCCGTCTGATTTTGCCGGCGACCGCGCCGGAGCGGCGGCGTATCGCCACGGACAGTTCCCCTCGCGCTTGCCCGGCGGCTCCGGGACAAGCCCGTTGGGTCCAGCGTTCACGCTGGCGGCGGCTGGTAGAGTCCTATCGAATTTCCATCGGGGTCGATGAAGGAGGCGAGCTTCCCATAGGGATAGACGCGGAGTTCGTCGATAAACCGCACTCCCAGCTTTTTAAGCCGGTCGACGGCGCCCTCGATCGGCTCGGCGAGGAAGGAGACCGTAGCCCCGCTCCCGCCGCTCGAACTGCCCCTCCATCCATCGACAAAGCGCAGGGCGATTCGTTGACCTCCGATCTCGAACTCGGACCAGTCATCGCGCTTGAACAAGAGTTTCAGCCCCAATGCATTCTGGTAGAAATCCACCGACCGGTCCATGTCCGCGACGCAATAATGAGTAAAGGCTATTCTTCCGATCATGCCGGGTTCCTCAATCTGGTTTAAGGGGTTGCTTTTTGCGGTCTCAACGGGTTCGTCCCGCCGATTCTTAATTCTTTTTAATTCAGGGGGATTTATTTTACAATCCGGATTTTGGGCCGGTATAATAATATTCACATGCGAATTTCTGTCCCCCTTTCCAATAATAAACCTATGGAGAGTCTTGTGCGCGCAACCAAACCCTTCCTGTTTCGTAAGGTAATCGTTTTATCGCTCTTTCTCTTTTTCGGCGCCTGGGGAGTCGCGGATGCCGCGAAAAGGGAAATCCACACGCTCGTTTTGAAGAACGGCCTCTCCGTGTTTCTTGTTTCCGACCCCGACGTGCACCGTAGCGCTACGGGTCTGGCGGTCGGAACGGGTTCCTTGTACGACCCCCTCGATAAAATGGGATTGGCCCATTATCTCGAACACATGTTGTTCCTGGGAACGAAGAAGTATCCCGACGTCGAATCGTTCAAGAAATACCTGAACGAAAATTCGGGGGCGAGCAACGCCTATACCGCCGACAATATCACCAATTACTTTTTCCAATCCTCTCACGAGTCCTTCGTGGGGGCGCTGGACCGGTTCAGCCAGTTTTTCAAGGAACCGCTTTTCGATAAAAAATACGCCGAACGCGAGGTCAACGCCGTCAGTAGCGAACACGATAAAAACAAGCTGGACGACGGCTGGCGCGCCAATTACATCAGGGACCAGATAGCGGAGCCGGGACACCCCCTGGCCCGATTTGCCACCGGCAACAAGGAAACCCTGGCTGGCGACAACCGTCCCGCGCTTTTGAAGTTCTACAAAAAATATTACTCGGCTTCCAACATGAAGCTGGCCATGATCTCGAACCTCTCGCTCAACGAGCAGACCCTCCTGGTAAAAAAATATTTCGAGACCATTCCCGGTTTCCCGGTGTCTCCGCCAAGGATCGATCCGCAATTCCGAAAACCGTTGAAAGACCAATACCGGTTTCTCAAGATCAAGACGATCAAGGACATCCGCCACCTGATCCTGGAGTTTCCCACCATACGGCTTATCGATCGCCAGGACGGCAAACCGGCCAATCTGATCGGATCGCTGATCGGTCATGAAGGGAAAGGCTCTCTGCTGTCGAAACTGAAGGAGGAGGGGCTGGCCCTGGGATTGTCCGCGGGCGCGGGTTACGGTCACCCGGACATCAATTCTTTCGATATCAACATTTCCCTGACCCGCGAAGGGGTGAAGCGTTACGAGAGGGTCCTGGAACTGGTTTTCTCTTACATCAAACTGCTCAGGGAGCATGGGATCGAGGAGTATACCTTCAAGGAAGAGCAGACCATGTCCCAGATCAATTTTGACTGGAAAGACCCCCAGGAGGGCATGGGATACGCGGCGGGAATCGCGGCCCTGATGCATTCCTACAAGCTTGAGGACGTCGAGACGCTCCCCTATCTTTATAAAAAGTTCGACCCGGAAGCCTGTAAGGCCGTGCTCGATACGCTGACTCCAGAAAATATGCTGGCGACCGTGCAAGTGAACGACGCGCCCGCGGACAAGAAGGACAAGTTTTATCAGGCGGAATATTCCATCTCGCAAGTGGGAGGGGAGGCGTTCCGGAAGTTGAAGGACGTCCCCGTCATCAACGGACTGAGCTACCCGGTCAAAAACGATTTCATTCCCGAAAATCTGACGATGGCGGAGGAGGAGCCGCACCTCGCCCGGAACGACGATATCGCGAAAATCTGGTTCAAGTTCGACGAGCGGTTCCATCAACCGAAGGTTTACATGAGCCTCCGCATCGAAACGCCGCTGACTTACGATACGGTGACCCATAACGCCCTCAGCCAGCTCTATACCGCCGCGGTCCTGGAAGGGTTGAACGAAAAAGTCTATCCCATACAACTGGCGGGGCTTTCCTATGCCCTGAGCGCGGTCAAGGAAGGAGTGGTCTTGACGGTGGGGGGATACTCCGAGAGGATTTCGGACCTGGTCAAACTGGTGGCCGCGAACCTGGTCGAACTCAAGATCGACGACAAGAAGTTCAAGGACCTCAAGGAAGCCATCGTGCTCGGACTGGAAAACCGCAAGCTGTCCCAGGCGTATGCGCGCGGTTCGTATTACGCCTCCTTGATGTTGCTCGAGAAACAGTACGACGAGGACGATCTCATCGACGCTTTCGCGCCGTTGACCTTGAACGATTTGCGGGAATATGGAAAAAAAATGTACGAAAGGGTTTTCGTCACCGGCATGGTGCATGGCAACTGGCCGGAGAAGAAGGCGCTGGAAAGCGTCCAGACCTTGCTGGACGCCATGGCGAGCCGGCCTCTGCCGGAGAAAGACCGCTTCAAGCAGGTCGTGAGAGTCCTCGATCCCGGCGAGAAGGTGCAGTTTTCCAAAAAGGTGGAGGACCAGAACAATTCCCTGGCCTACATCATGCAAGTCGGGAAACGCGAGTTCGATTTGCAGGCCAAGGTGCTGATGGCCGCGTCGGTCGTGGAATCCGATTTCTTCACCCAGATGCGGACCAACCAGCAATTGGGATACGTGGTCTGGAGTTTTCCCCTGCGGTTCGAGGACCGGTTGTTTTTCGAATTCGTGATCCAGTCGGCGACGTTCGGCCCCTTTGAGATTAAACAGCGCGTCGAGACCTGGCTGGCCAAATCTGGAGACATTTTCGACGCCTTGAGCGACGAGGAGTTCGAGAAGCACCGCGCCGGGCTCGTCGTGTCCCTGGAGAAGAAAGGCGACAGTATCGCCGAGGCGGCCGGCGAACTCTTTTATTTCGCCACCGAGGAGAAGGGGGATTTTCAACGCAAGAAAAAGTTGGTCCGGACGGTGAAAGGCTTGAAGAAGGAAGACCTCAAGGAATTCGCCCGGACGTTGTTTCAAAGCCCCGACTCCCCGCGTTTGGCGATCCTGATCCGGGCCAAGAACAACGAGGAGCCGGTCCCCCAAGGCGTGCTGGGAGAAGTCTCGCAATTCACCGCCCGCAAGAACCGTCAAGCCATGCGTTGAGGGTCATGAAGCTCCTCTCCATTTTAAAACGCGGTCTGACTCTCGCCAGGGCGGGACTGGCCGCGCGGGACATCCGCGCCGCCCCGGACGAGGAAAACCGGGAGCGGGCAAAACATTATCTCGTCGAATTGCTGGGCAAGGCCCGCGGTTTGCCCGCCAAGGTCGGCCAGATGATGACTCTGGGCGGCGAGGACGACGAACTGCGGCAAGCGCTGAACGACGCGATTCCCCCCCTGCCGTTCGCTCAAGCGGTCGAAATACTCGAGAAGGCCTGGGGCGTTCCCTACGGCAAGGTCCTCCGTTCCCTGGAGAAAAACGGCAAACCCGCTTCCTTGGGCCAAGTCCATTTCGGGCGCCTCAAGAACGGCCGGGAGGTCGCGGTGAAGGTCCGGTTCCCCGACATAGCCCGGTCGGTGGAGGCGGAACTCGAACTGTTCGGCTGGATGCCCAAGGTGGGACCCGTGGCCCGCTGGGGTTTCCATCTGGAGGAATACCGCGACGTCTTTTGGCGGAATTTTTCCGAGGAACTGGACTACGAATCCGAAATGCGGCATCAACAAAGGTATCGCGAGTTGGCCGCGCCCTTGAAGGACGTCGTCGTCCCGGAAGTTTTCCCCGACCTGTGCCGTCCGAACGTCATCGTCCAGGCGCGCGAGGACGGGATTTCGCTGGACACAGCCGAAAAGATGTCCCTCCCCGAACGCCGGTCGATGGCCCGCGCCACGCTCCGTCATTGCCTGTACATGTTGTTCTTCCACGGACTGGTGCACTCGGACCCCAATCCCGGCAACTTCGCCTTCCGCCGGATGGGACGGGAGGAGTACGCGCTGATCGTTTACGATTACGGGAGCGTCCTGAAAATCCCGGAGAACATGAAATTGACCCTCCTGCGCATCATCCTGGCCTTGCAGTATCGCGAGCCGCTGGATCCCGCCGCGTGTCTCGCGGCATTGGGGTTCGACCCGGAAAAGCTGGAGGATTTGCGGCCCGTCCTGCCGGCCCTGCTCGGCGTGCTGTTCGACCCGTTCACCACGGACGCCCCATACAACATGGACGACTGGAAAATCAGCGAACGCTTCGACAATATCGCCGGAGAGTTGAAATGGTGGTTCCGCTCGGCGGCGCCCGCCGGGCTCATCTTCATGATGCGCACCTTGTACGGACTGACCGCCATGCTGAAACGCTTGCAGACCCCGCTCCCGTGGCGGTTCATCATGAACAACCTCTGCTCGGAACTGTATCCCGCCGCCCGCCAGATCGTCATCCCCGATTCGTTGCCGGCCTCCCGTCCGGCCCCGAAGTTCAGCGGCGTCGCGGCCTATTTGAAGGTGCACGTGATCAAGCCCGGCGGCAGTGAAGTGCGGCTGACCATGCCCGCGCGGGTGGCGGAGAACCTCGAGGACGTCATCGACCCCCCCGTCAAGGAATCCATCGACCGCCAGAACATCGACCTGGTCGAGATCCAGCGGCGCATCGCCCGTTCCGGGTTCCTGCCCCAGGAGGTGTTCGAACTTAAAGATCCCCAACGCTATGTCCGCGTCTGGTTGGAATAACGGCTCAATAACAACGGCAGGCCTGAAACGCGGGATTCTCCTAACCTTTTTTCATTCCCCTTGAAGGGGGAGGTCGGGTGGGGGTGAAAAGCCGGGCAAGCGTCCGGAGGCGACGCGGCGATGACACCGGGGCGCCCCCGGTGGGCAATAGGCTCGGCTCCGATGGCGAATGGGAGTCATCGGGGGCAATCCGGGCTTGGCCATCCCGCTCCGGGGCGTTCCCCGGTCAAGGGAGGGGAGTAATTTGAGGGTCGAGCCAAATGGTTTATTTTGTTGGGCGCTCTAACAAGATCGCATGAAAACGCCTGGTTTCAAACCAAACCGTTTCGAATTCTTATGGCTGTGGGCGCTGATGGCCGCGTTTATTCCCGGCATGGCCTTGGGCGAATCGCCGGACGCGAAAATCCGGGAGGCCGTTTCCAGCTACAACCGGCAGGAATACGAAAACGCGGCGAAACTGTTTCAAGACGCCCAGGCGGACCGGCCCGGCGACCCCCGCCTCGCCTATAACCTCGGAAACAGCGCCTACAAGCTGGGAAAATTCGATGAAGCCGTGCACGCCTACTTCAAGACGACCGCCGCCGACTCGACCTTGAAACAAAAATCCCTGTACAACGCCGGCAACGCTCTTTTCCGCCTGGGCAAGCTCGATGAAGCGGTTTCCGCCTACAAGGAAGCCTTGAAGCTCGACCCCAACGACATGGACTCCAAGTTCAACCTGGAGTTCGCGCGCGAGCAACTCAAGAAGCGGCAACAACAAGAGAACGGAAAAAAACGGGACCGTCAGGACAAAAAGGACGAAGGTCCGCAAAAGGGCAAGGGCGGACAGGACAATTCCTCCTCCAAATCCGGCCCGAACAAGAGCGAGGACGCGAAGGATAAAAACGAAAACGGCGGTCCGGAAAAAAAGGACCGGCAGGACAAATCCGGAAAAGGCGAGCGGGACCAAAACAAACCGGGCCAGGGTTTGGCCGGCAACGAGTCCCAGCGCCTGCCCCAATCCGCCCGGGGAAAAGGTTCCATGACCAAGGAAGAAGCGGAGCAATGGTTGCGGTCGCTGACCGAGGACCCCAAAAAACTCGTTCAAGCCCAGATTCAACAGGACCCATCAAAGAAGGAAAACCCCGGCAACGACTGGTAACGGAGCCCCATCGATGAAACCCGGCTGGATTTGTAAACCTGGGTTACTATGGCGAACCTGAATATGATGACAGGTATATTCCATTCACCCCGCGGCGAGAAGATTTGGAACAAATACCGCTCCCCCTTGCAAAGGGGGCTGGGGGGATTCTCCATCTGTTTCCATTACATCAGTTCATCCCTGAATCCCCCTTACCCCCTTTGCAAGGGGGTAAAGGCATCGCGTTTTCATGGGGCGAAAGAAAGGCGTAGTTGCCGTCTATTTTGCGTTCCTGTTAGCGCATTCATTTTTTGCTTCTGTCTGGCGTTTTTATCTTTATTGCCTCTGCCCGCCGACGCCGAGGACATAAGCGTCTCGGCGACCGTCGACAAGACGGATGCCTCCCTGGAGGACTCCATCGCCCTTTCCATTACCGTATCCGGGGCGCGGAACTCCCCTCCGCCCCAGCTTCCGGACATGCCCGATTTCCGCGTGCAGTCGATGGGGACGTCCTCCTCGGTGCAAATCGTCAACATGAACATGAAATCCTCCGTCACGTTCAATTACCGCCTGACGCCGTTGCGGAAGGGCTCTTTCACCATAAATCCGGCGACCGTGACGGCGGGAGGAAATACCTACGCCACCCAACCCATAACGGTACAAGTCATGGAGCCCTCCGAGCCGTCGGGGTCGAAAGACCTCCCGGTGTTTGCCGAGATGAGCGTTTCCAACGGCCGGCCTTACGTCAACGAACAAATCACCCTGACCTTCAGGCTGTTTAGAAGGGTCGATATCAGGAACCTCAACCTCAATATATCGTACGACAACTTCCGGAAAGAGGACCTTGGCAAGGACAAGGAGTACCGGCAAACGCTCAATGGACTCGACTACCAGGTACATGAATACTCCGTGGCGTTGTTTCCCAACCAGCCGGGCAAAATGGAAATCCCGCCCGCCATGGTGGACCTCGACGTCGTTTATCGGGAAGGCCGGCGGATACCGGGCGGGGACCCGTTTTCCATGTTCCTCAACGACCCGTTCCTTGGAGGGCGTCTAGGGACCGAGCATAAGACCGTGCGCGCCAAGGCCATACCTCTTGAAGTACTGCCGTTGCCGGAGGAAGGGAAACCAATGGGATTTTCGAACCTGGTCGGAGAATTCGGCATCTCCGCCGCGCTCGGAAAAAACGAAGTCGAATTCGGCGACAGTTCCACCTTGACCGTGACCATTTCCGGCAAGGGCAACGTCGAGGACATCCCCGCGCCCGCGCCGGAGCTCGCGGACAAGTTCAAGGTGTACCCGGACCAACCCCAGTTCAAGCAGGAAATCGCGGGCGATAAAATTTCCGGAGAAAAGACCTTTAAATTCGCGCTGGTCCCCCTGGCCGAAGGGGAGAGCCGCATACCGCCCATCCTCCTGACATATTTCGATCCGGCGCGGAGGAAATACATCTCTCGGGAGACCAAACCGTTAAACCTGTTGGCGCGGTCATCCAAAAATATCGAGAAATTAAATGCAGTCGAATCCGGGGACCTGGAACGACCCCGGCGGACAGAGGAGATCAAGGCCCTCGGCAAAGACATCTTCCCCATCCATGCCAGTTTGGAGGATTTTAAAGACAAGAGGTTGACCGCCGGGAAGATTGTCCTTTATGCGGGCGGTTTGCTGGCGCCCGCGATCTTGTTCCTGACGGCGTATCTTTACCGCGGCCACAGACTGCGTTTGCGATACGACCCGGCTTTTTACCGGAGCCGAGGGGCCTACAAACTAGCCAGAAAGCGGTTGGAGCATATTTCCGCGCGCGCGCCGGCGTCGAAAGAGTTCGCGCGAGAGATTTCAAAGACCCTGCGGGAATACGTCGGCGACAAACTGGACCTGCGGGGGACCGCCTGCACGCCCAGGGAAGTCGAGGCCAGACTGAAGGAACGGAATTTCCGGGAAGAACAGGCGCTGTCGGCCTGCCGTCTGCTGGAAAAATGCGAGGCCCTTCAATACGCCTCGGCCCCGGGAAACGGCGATCTTCCCGGCGAACTTCTGAGGGAATCATTGCAACTGATTAACGAACTCGAGAAACAACCATGAAGATAACGGACCGAAAGGCGGCGGGTAAGTCCGCCCTGGCTGGAGTCGCGGGCGCCGTTCTCTGTCTCCTCGCGGTCCTGGACCTGCTGTTTCCGTTTTCTATCTGCTGGGCGGAGGAAGGCGGCGCACTAGGCCAGATCGCGAAGGCCAACGCCTATTATCAAGAGAAACGCTACTCGGAGGCCGCTCGGATATATTCGGACCTGGAGGCGAAGGGACATGAAAACGGCCACTTGTACTACAACCTGGGGAACGCCTATTTCCGTCTGGGGGAAATCGGTCCGGCCATTCTCAGCTACTTGAAAGCGAAGTCCTTGATCCCGAGAGACAAGGACCTGGAAGCCAACCTCAAGACCGCCATCCAGGAAACCAACGACCGGTTGGAGGAAAAACCTCAGGGTTTCATGAAAACGGTTTTATTCTGGCTGGACGATTTCAACCGGGCCGAGACCGTCCAGATTCTGATCGTCTCGAACTTTCTATTCTGGCTGGCCATGGCGGGGCGCCTGTTCTTCAGACATGCGTTTTGGGACGTTGCCCGCAAAACTTTTCTGATCGGTCTTTGTCTCGCGGTAATTTCGACGGCGGGCAAATTTTCCGTCGAGTCCGGACCGGGTTTGGGCGTGGTCTTCGCGAAAACGGCGGACGTAAAATCCTCCCCCGCCGGCGGCAGCGTCACCCTCTTCCAACTCCACGAGGGGGTTCCGTTAGCCATCGCCGGAGAAAAGGACGGCTGGTATCGAATCGAGTTGAGCGAGGACAAAAAAGGCTGGATACAAAAAGAGTTTGTCGGAACCTGATAATGGCGTCACGCGACGGGCGAAACGTATACTACCTCGATCCGGTCCAGATACCGGATCAGCGCCCGTGACATCTCGATAATGGTTTGGGAGTTTTTATCCGCGGCGGCTTTTTGAATCGACTGACCGACGGCGCTGATGAAATCGAACCCGAAAATCGTCCCCGATCCGATCATGATATCGGCGAGAAACTGAATGGCGTCGAAATCTCTCTTTTTCGCCAACTCGATCATCTCTCTCATATCGTTCTTCCGGTTTTGAATATAGCGGGGGACCAGGCTTTTTATTTCCGACTCCACCCACACCTTGACTTTGTGCCCATTCGGACCGGCGCTCATTTTATCGGCTCATTATGGCGATTTGGAAAGATTGTCCGGCGTCGGCGCCGCCGGACGATTGCTGTCGGCCCTTTGTTTTTCAGGAAGGGAGATAATGATGGTCGTCCCTTGATTGGGCGCGCTTTTCGCCGCAATAGCGCCGCCCAATCGCGAGACGATCTTGTCGCAGATCGTCAATCCCATCCCGTCCCCGGGAAACTCGTTCCCGTGCAAGCGTTCAAACGGCTTGAAGATGAGTTTCGAATGCTTTTGCTCGAACCCCAATCCATTGTCCTCGACGAAAATCTGCCAAAATCCTTCTTCGCCCATTCTGGCGCTGACGACCACTTTAAAAGGCCGCTCCTTCCCGCGAAACTTGACGGCGTTGGAGAGTACGTTTTTGAATAATTGACGCATATGGAATTCGTCGCCCTCGACCTGGGGAAGCTTCCTGATCTCCATCAAACCGCCAGGCTCGCCGGCGCCGGTGTCCATTTCGACCAAAGCCTCGGAGATGGACCGGTTCAAGTCCACGCTCTGGAACCCGCGGGAGCCCGAGGCGACCAGCGAATATTCGAATAGATTGTCCAGACGTTCCCGCATACGGGACGCGGCATTCTGGAGCCTCCTCAGATAATCCCGTCCGCGCTCGTCCATGCCGGCGCCGTTGTAATGTGTCAAGCGGTCGGCAAAGGCGATGATCTTGCGCATGGGCTCCTGAAGGTCGCGCGAGGCGACGAAGGCGAAATCGCCAAGTTCCTGGTTGCTCTTTTTCAATTCCTCCGCGTATCTCTTCAAGTCGGTCTCCGCCTTTTTGCGCCCGGTTATATCGCGGAGGACCGCGGTGAAAATGAATTTCCCGTCCCGCGAAAACTTGGATATCGCGATTTCCGCGGGAAAATCCTCGCCGTTCTTTCTTCTTCCCAATACCTCCATCCTTTCGTTCAGGCGCCGGCGGGTGACGCTCTCCAAGGCGAATTTCCGGACTTGGCCGCCGTGACCGGCCCTGAACTTTTCGGGAAGTAGGACGTCCAATGGTTTTCCCATCACTTCATCCGCTTTGTATCCAAAGACGGATTCGGCTTCTTTATTGAAAATGACGATCCGCTGGCTTTCGTCCATGGAGACGATCGCGTCGCTGGCGGCGTCCAGGATCGTCTGAAAGAGAATATCCGGTTCGGGGGGTAACCCACGTTGCGCATATGAACCCCTCAATCGACACATCAAAATACATCCCGCCCCAAAGTAGGCTATTACTGTCACGCCCAAATCAAGAAACGGTCACGGTTTTGTCACATTAGGGTTCCTCAACCCTCCGGTCTATGTCCGCGCCATGAAGGAACCCCGAGATGTGGGCCCTTTTTTCGGGTCCTCCCAGCCGGTAAATCCTGACCAGGATCCGGGCCAAATCCTTAAGTTTCGGGTCCTGCGAGATATTCGACAACTCTTCCGGCGAATCGGCCGCCTCGCGGGATTCCGCGGAACTTTTCCTCATGGGGCCCTGTCCCGTCAACAGCCAGCAGATATTCAGGTCGGTTGTCGAACACAGGCCTTGCAACGTCTTCGCGGAAGGCAACGATTTTTCGTTCTCCATTTCGGAAAGCGAACTTTGCGAGACCGCGATCATCCTTGAAACGTCGGCCAAGGTCATATATGCCGATTTCCTCCATGCCTTTAAACGCTTGCCGACAGAACTCTCCGTCACATCTTCCATTATGGTTTCTCTGGTCATAACCCACCTCGCATTTTGTCAAACCAGGAATTCATTCGTTAGCGAGCCTCGGTTTGCGATTTAGAGAACCCAATCGCGTATCCGAACCTATTTTCAAGATAGGATATGTTTATTACGAAAAAACCAAGAAATGGTCACAGTCTGGTAACAAAATTACAGAGCTTTTTCACATGGAAAACGACCTGGACGCTTCTGGTCGGGAGCGGGAACGAATCAGAAAGAGGAAAGGGGGACCATCCGCGGAACATAAACAACATGCGGGGAGTGGCGATGAGGGTAAAGGGGTAAACGCGAACATTCGAGAAACCGGAAGGCGGCTCCGGTCAGTTTTCCTGGAGTCGATAGCCGATTCCGCGCACGGTTTCGATGTATTTCCCCGCTTCCTTCAATTTGGACCGGAGCCTTTGGACATGGGTGTCCACGGTCCTGGAATAGACGCCGTCGCCGTACTCCCAGATTTCCTCCAGCAGAAAGTCCCGGGACTTCACCTGTCCGGGTCTTTCGAGCAACATGGCCAGCAGTTTGAACTCGGTGAGGGTAAGCGAAACGAGCTTGTTTTTGACTTTGACCTCGTGGTTGTCCATGTCTACGGTGAGGATGCCATAGTGGAGGCTCGCCGGTTTTTCCTCGGGCGGGCGGGACCGTTTTAAAATGTTTTTAATGCGAAGGACCAGTTCCCGGACGCTGAAAGGCTTGCTGATGTAATCGTCGGCGCCGAACTCGAGTCCCAAAACCCGGTCGATTTCCTCGTTCTTGGCGGTCAACATGATGATCGGCAGGTTTTTGGTCTTGGGCTCGGACCGCAGGATTTTGCAGACGTCGAGACCGTTCATCCTGGGCATATTGACGTCGAGGATCACGAGGTCGGGGGCCTTGTTTTTGACCGCATCGATCCCCGATTTGCCGTCATACGCGACGTGGACCTTGAAATCCTCCTTGCCAAGCTTTAATTTCAAAAGCTCCAGCAAATCTTTGTCGTCATCGACTATCAAAATGGACGGGGTCATGAGGGGAAGCGCATTGTAAAAGCCTTTAGGGACAAATTCAAAGGCGTAACAGGTTCACGTTCCGGAAAAAATCCAGGCAGTCCCGCGCGATCCAGTCGGCGCGGTCGAGCAAACCGCGGTCGGAGTCCAATTCCACCAAAACGCGCCAGGGAGCGTCCTTGACGAACTTCCGCGATTCGCGGATGTCCACCGTTTCGTCCCTCGAACCGTGTATCACCCGCGTGGGTAACTTGCGCGATAGGACAAGTTTATCCCATTTTCGGGCGTCTTTAAATATAAATGCGTTCAGCCGAACTTCTTGGTTACGCCCATAATGAAAAACCTTGATAAAGGGCGGGATTGCGTTTTTGCCCGGGAACTCTTTTTGCAAACGCTCGCGCCATCGGCCCATGAAATTGAAGCCGGGAGCCATGAGGTAAATGGCGGCGACCTTTTCGCGCAACTCGGCCAGAATAGCGGCCAGGTAGCCGCCCATACCGCTACCGATCAACCCGAATTGTCTGTTTGGGCGCGAATCGATGCATCGCAACGCGATATCGATCTGGCGCGACAACGTGAGGTTTTCAAAGTTCCCGCCTTCCAGGTCGGGGACGGTCAACGGGACGTTTCTTCTGGCGAATTCCCGGCGGAAGACCGCGGCCTTTTGGGAATCCGGGCTGGAGGCGAACCCGTGAGGATAAATGAAGCCGGCGTCCATATTCCAGCTATTTCCCGGAGTTGTTGTCCAAGACCCGCCTGATCGAGGGTAAAAACAGATACGCCGGGAAAGCGAGAAAAAAGGTCAGCATGAAATAAGGAGCGTATCCCAGGATTTGCGCCCCGTAACCGCTCGCCCAATAGGAGACCTGACGGCTCAAGGCAAAGATGGAGGAGAGAAGCGCATATTCGGTGGCGGCCTTCTGTTTGTTGACGATGGCCATGAGGAACGCCAGGAAAGGACCGTTGCCCAATCCCCCCGTAAACGACTCGACCACGCTCGCGCCGTACATCATGACTTTATATTGGACATCGATTGGCGTCCCCGCGGGGTGCGGCGGGAGCGCCGCCGCTACGGCGGCGTAGCCGAGGTTGGATGCCGCTTGAAACAGACCCAGTATCCATAGCGCCTTGAAAATTCCGAACCGGTCGGTGAACCAACCGCCCGCGATCCCCCCGGCAATGGACAGGGCCAGCCCGACATTCACGGAAACCAGCCCGATCGCGGCGGGGGAAAATCCCGAATCCACCCAAAAAGGCTTGACCATGAACCCCATGGACGTGTCGCCCAGTTTGAAAAGAAGGATGAAAAGGACGACCGGGACGATCGACGGCCGCTGGAGCAGTTCGAACAAGGCCCCGAATAGAGGACCTTTTGTCAATTCATTCTCCGGGCCGGGCAAACGCGCGGAGGCGATGGGCTCGGCCTGGTCTGCCCTCAATGACGGCGCCGCATCGCCGCGAACCGTTCCGCCTCGCGCTTGCGCCGAGGCGGCGTTGCCCCCGGGAGCATTCCCGGCGGCGGTCTTCATCCGGGAATGGGACCTGTAGCTTGCCGCGACCGCTGAACCGAACAGGAGGAGAAGGACCGGCCAGCAATAAGGCCTGTCCGCCGAAAACCGGACTTTGCTGTCCAACAACCACAGGCAGGCCGACAAAAACAAACCGGCTACAGTCACGCCGCCGGGGTGTTTCAACAGGGTTACAGCCTCTGCCTTGACGGAATAGCCGGAAACAGGCTCGTACGTTTTCTCCTTGGGCGCCGCGAGACAGGCGGCTCCGGCGAGACAAAGGATCAATCCCGCCGCCAGGTAACCGGTTGTCCAGGAAAATTGTCCGCCGAGGACCAGGACGAAACCAGAGGTTAAAATGCCGACCCGGTAGACCGCGATGCGTATTCCGTTGGCTATCCCCAGTTCGCGCTTTTCCAGCAACTCAATCGTGTAACCGTCGATGGCGATATCGCTGGTGGCGGAAAACAGGGCAAAAAGGAACAGCAGGAACAGCGTCGCTCCCCAATCTCCCTTTAACTGAAAGGAAAACAGGACCAAAATGATTCCCATCATCGCGTCCATGGAAAAAATCCACAGCCGGTGATGGCGGAAATAGTCCACGGCGGGGGCCCAAACGAACTTCAAGGACCAAGTCAATCCCAGTAAACCTAGCAGACCGATGGACCTGAGATCCACGCCTTGTTGGCGAAAGTAAACGGGGAAAACATCGTAAAACACCCCATAAGGGAACCCCTCGGCGAAGTATAGGACTCCGACCCAAAAAAGACGGTTTTTCAATAGGTTACCACTGTAGTCCATAATCGCCCGAAGACCGCGGATGAGAATCCGCCCTTTATAACATTATTAATCCAGTCATTTGAACCGGTTTTTTCTGAAAAGCCAATAATTTATGGGTCGAACTGAAGGGTTGACAAATATCTGGGGCGGTAAAATAATAAAAGAGATAAGAAAGATTTTTACTCCCTCCGGCGGTTTTGACTCATAGTTAGAATCAGAGTGAATTTTTCTGTAACCCTTTTTCCGAATTTGACCGATACACCTTAAAAAACAGAGATTAAGCCATGCAACACGTGGAAAGCTTACAGATGGTCAAAGAGCAACTCCGGCAAAAAATCAAGGAGTTGAAGAAACAGGAAAAGGAGAAGGAGAAGCTCAACGAAAAAATCAACAACATCCTCAAACTCAACCAGAAAAAAATAACCGAGTTAAAGTCCATCATCGACCAAAAAGACGTAACCATCAAAGAGCAGGAACAGATGGTTTGGGCCGCGAAAGCCGCGAAGCACGTGGCCTTGGAAAAAGCGGCCGAAGGCAAGGCCGAGGAAAGTCATGAGGCGGCGACGGCAACGGCAACGGCGGTGGCGCCCGAGGCCGGCCCCCCGGACCACGAACTGCTCGAGCAAATCGAGCGGTTGAAGGCCAGGGACAAGGAATTGCGGGAAATGTATTCGGACCGGCAAAAAGAGAGCAAAAAGCTTGACCGGGAAAAGACCGTCCTGCTCAAGGAGTTGAAGCGGATGCGCGAGGAAGCGCAGGAAACGGAGAAACTCAAACTGGCCATCGAGCAGATGAAGGCCGAGGCCAAGCAAATGAGCGGCAGGACCCACGGCTCGGTCCGCGACCTCGAAAACCTTATACGCGAGAAGGACCAGGTCATCGAGTCCTACGAGAAGATGCTCTACGGGAACGTCGCCCCGGGAATGGAAGGCATGTTGCCCTCCGAGATCATAGTCGAGCTTCAGGAGGAACTGGAAAACCTGGAGCGGGAACGGAAAGACATGATCATGGAGTTGGAGATGTTGCGGGAACAGAACGAACAACTGGAGATGAAAGTCGCCATTCAAGGCGAAAAAGGCGGCAAAAGCGGCGACACCGGGGCCGGTTTCCGAAGCCTGGAGACCGAAGTCCAGGCCACCGAGTTCCACCTGGGCCTGGAGAAGTTTCTCATTTCCTACGCCGACCTGATCACCCTTCTGCTGGTCATGTTCATCTTCCTGTACTCGATCTCCAAGATCGACGACACCCTGCTGGCGGAGGCGCTCTCGTCGATCCAGGCGAAAGAGGCGCACATCACCAGCACCAACATCCGCCTGACCATGGGGGAGTTCCGGATGCTGG
>JACQQK010000051.1 GCA_016207065.1 Nitrospinota bacterium | reverse complement strand
ACATTTATGAAAAAGCCATCCTGGGAAAGGAGTACTGGAATGAGGATGGGACGTTAAAGTTTCCTTTAGACAAAACATTGCAGGAAGCAATGCCTCAAGGATTTGAGATAGTTTATGCCGATATAGACAGGAATTTGGAACAAACCGGAATCTCTAAATCACGAATACAAATAAAACGGAAGCATGATCAAAAAATTCTCGGCGACCGCATAGGTATAACCAGGTTGGGCAACTGGCCTTTGAGAATAGTAGGGTTTGCCTCATGGCTACCCATTGAAGACTACAGCAACGTTTGTCCGCATCCTGAAAAAGTACCAATTTCCGATCTTGTCAAAAATGTTTTCAAACAAATGAATCATTAAAAGAAAAGGAGGCTTCTCATGACAAACATTTCACACCTCTATCACTTAAAAAAAGTTCTTTTTAAATTTAGGGCCATTGCAAGTAAAACAGCGGCGGGGGTTTTGGGGCGGGATTGGGAACGGGGCGGGTGGACTTCTGTTAATGGCCTTCCGCGAATAGCTTGCTCAACCGGGTCAGGGTGTCGGGATATTTCCGCACGAGTAGAATAAGAGTGGCCGCCGGGTCGTTGGGTTTGGCGGCGCCTTGCTCCCACTTCTCCAAGGTACGCGGCGATACCCCCAGTTGGCGCGCGAACACCCCGCGCGACAGGTTCAGGTTCTCTCTGGTTTCGCGGATCGCCTCCGCCGTGACGTTGGGGTGCGCGGTCTTTTTGACCTCGTAATGACGCAAGGTGATTTTTCCCTGCCGGTGGGCCTTGATTTCCTCAATGCCTTGCTTTAATTCCTTAAACAGATTTCGTTTAGCCATGTTTTCAACTCCTTCTCCCTGGGGGCGTTTGCATAAGCACGGTTTTCCCTTCTCCCTCGGCGGAAGCGCCCGCGGGGCGACAGGTTAGGATGAGGGGGCGATTCCTTTGTTCCCCTCACCCCGGCCCTCTCCCGCATGGGGAGAGGGGGCAGAGGTCCCAGCGTTACAGATGAGGTGTTGTTCGGATATTTTTCCAGCGGCTCCTTCTCCTTCCCCCGGGAGGGGGACCTTTGCATAACTCCTATTTTTCCGGGCGGCCTTCTGTTTGTCATCGCGAGCCGTCGCAGACGGCGTGGCGATCCAGAACCTCTGGATTGCGTCGCTCCGCTCGCAATGACGCAAAGAAGTTTTTGGAGCGCTAAGCCTTCCGGCTCGCCAGGGCGACGCCGTGGCAAGCCCAGCTTTGCATGCAACGCGGGGACGCGTAGCGCTCCAAGACTTTTCCTCTCCACACTACTCATGCAATATCCGCGTTAATCCGGGTGCGTTTTATCGGCGACATCGCTACCCCCATCCTATCCTTCCCCCTGGAAGGGGGAAGGATAAAAGGCGTTCTCCCGATCGCCTTTTATCGGCGTCGGCCGCTTCTATTTCCTGGTCCCGGTGATCACGCCGGTGGGGATGGCGTCGATGCGGAAATGCCGGATGTCCCGTACGCCCGCTTCCTCCAGCCACTGGATTTTTTGTTTTACCGGGTGCGACCGTCCCTCCGGCGTGAGCAGGCCGATGTTGATGTTGAACAGGACGTCGTTCAACGGGCCGGATCCGTCGTCGTCGGTGCAAAACCCGTGGATGACGATGCGCCCGCCGGGGACGAGGGCTTGCGCCGCTTTTTTGACCAGGCTCTTGCCGAGTTCCTCGCTGTACATGTGCAGGACGTTGGCCAGCAGGACCAGGTCGTACCCGGAGCCGAGGTCGTCCTTGTGAAAGTCGCCGCCCCGGGTATCGACGCGGTCTTTCATGCCGTAACGGGCGATATAGTCCCTGGCCGCGGCAAGGACGGGCGGGATGTCGAAGATGGTGGCTTTCAGATGGTTGTGGATCTTGGCCCACTCCAGGGAATACGTTCCCGGTCCGCCGCCCACGTCGAGCATGCGCCGGGCCTCGCCGATGGGGATTTCCCGCGCCAGGAGCCAGGTGGCCTTCAGCGCTTTATCGTGCATGGCGTCGATGAACGCCCGCATCCTTACGGGATCGTTCCCCAGCATGTCCATGACGCTCGTAAGGTTCTTGCCGGTCTTGACGAATTTTTGAAGTTCCAGCCACGGTTGCAGAAGGTCCGAGACCAATTGAATCCACTGTTGCATGGAGCGCTCGCCGTTTTTGGTGAGGTACTTCCTCCATCTCTCCGGAAGGCTGAAGCGTCCGTCCTTTTTCTCGACGATCCCCATGCCGGCCAGGGCGTGCAGTAGCCGGTCGACTCCTTTATGGGAGAGTTTGAGCTTGTCGGCGACCGCTTCGACGGCGACGGGTTGACCGGCCAACTCGTCGAATATCCTCAGCCCGTTGGCGGCCATCAACACGCACGCCGGTTGATAGCCCTGCAAGATTTTGCCGATCTCTTTTTCCTCCATCTCGTCCATGGCGAAGTCCTCTCGTGTATTTATGGATTGCAAGTTCCGGAACCGCTTCGTTTATTTTATCAAAGGGGAAGCGGCAATCGCTCAAAACCTTTTCATTGATTCCGGCTCTCCCCTATGATAGCCATAAGGCGATCGGCAACCGCTATTGGATTCTGTTGGGGAGGGGGAAATGAGCCCGATCGCGAAAATCTTCAGCCTGATTCCGCTTTTCGTCATTTTGATTCTTCCCTTGTCCGCCCATAGCCAGGAAAGCGAGATTCGGGCCATACGCGACCAGTTGGACCGAGCGCTCGAACGGCAGGAAAAACTGGACCGTGAGAACGCGCGCCTGAACGAGGAAGTAAAGCGGTTGCGCGTCCGGCTCGATGAAATGGGGGAAAAAAAATCCTCCGGAAAGCCGGGCGCGTCCGCCGGTTCGACCGCAGGCGCGCAAAAATCGAACCCCAACCCGCCGGACCGGTCCAACGGCCAGTTGCGGGCGGGGTTTTACCCCGGCGGAAAAGGGTTTTACATCAAGGACGAGGACCATCTCCTGCGCCTGCTGGGTTATGTCCAGGCGGTGGGGTCGGTGTTCGACAGCTCGTTGGACCGCCAGGACGGGAACGGCGATTTCTCCGTGCGCCGGGCGCGCTTCGATTTTCTGGGGACCGTTTACAAGGACTACACGCTCTTTTTCGAGTTCGACGCGGGCCCCGGCACGGTGCGGACGGCCGACTCGGATTTTGCCATGGTCGAGGGCGGCGTCCGGTGGGCGGTCCTGCCGGACAGCCTGCAACTTGCCGCCGGAAAATTCATCACCTTTTTCAGCGCCGAAAACTTCCGCGGTTCCCGCGCTCTCGACATGATCGAGCGCTACATGGCGCTCAACAATATGTTTCTCCTGCCCGGTCTGGACTCCCAGTTCGGCGCCATGATCTACGGCAAGCTCGGCGCGGATAAAAAGCTTGGGTATTTTCTGGGCGCGTTCAACGGCAACGGCCTCGCCAACGCCAACCTGTCCGACGACAACGACGCCAAGGAGATCCAGGTCCGGTTGAACTACGACATCCACGAGCAGTTCACGGTGGGCGTGGGGTTCGACCACAGCTACGAGCAAGGCCAGACGCTCAGTCTGGCCGACCTCGGCTTCAACCGGTACGTATCGGCGAACATCGCCGGCGAGCGGTTTGGGTTTGACGCGAACTTGTCCTGGAAATCGGGCCGGTGGCGGTTCGAGGCGGAGGGCCTGGCCTTCAATTTCAATATGGCCGCCGACCGGTCCTTGGGCTATTACGGCGGATACGTTCAGCCTTCCTGGTTTGTTTTGGGCGACGGGAAGAGCGGGCTGGAGGCGCTCCTGCGCGGAGAAACTTCGTATATGGACACGAATACTCGCGGGGAAGGGGATACATTGTGGGCCGTCACCCCCGGCTTGACGTGGTATGTGAACCCGAACGTTCGCCTGCAGGCCGACTTCACCGAGCATTATTTCAACGGGCCTTCCTCCCTGCGCAACTTCAGCGGTTCCCGCTGGGTCCCCATGTTCCTCACGGAACTGCAATTCAAGTATTGAACTTTGTCGCGCAACGCCCGCCGGTCAGCGATGGGAGGAGAACAGCGCGTTCATTGTTTTCCGTTGCTCCGGCGTCAATAGCTTGAGCAGGGCCAGCTTGGCCTTGGCGTTGTCCCGGACCGTTTGGGCATAGAGCCCGCCCAACTCGTCGGCGAGGGACAGGACCCGGTTTTCGTCCAAAGTCCCGGAGTGGAGAAGCCGGTTTTGTTCGAGGCGGACGATCGACCGTTGCGAATCGAAGAGGATGGCGCGTTTTTGGTATTCGAAGTCGAGCCTGTCGATCTCCGTGACCTGCTCTTCCGTCAGCATCAATTGGTCCCTATGTTTCAACACATGGGAAAAAGGGTTGGGTTCCAAGGGCCTCGGGACGTCCATCGGGGCCTTTTTGCCCGGCGGCGGAGGCTGGTCTTCCCTATAGGGCCGTCCGGAGTCCACCCCGAGTTCCCGCGGTTCGACTTCCGGCTGGTGCACGGCCGGAGCCCAGCGCGCCGCGTCCGCCCTTCCGGAAAGAATCAAACAAAGAAACGCGACCGGCGCGATCCATGACCTCCTCATCCGCATGATCATTTCCTCCGGAAAAAAATTACAAGGGCCGATTATTTTTTAAGGCTCTTCAGCGCCTTGTCGATTTCGCGTTGGGCCTCTCTCTGCTTGATGGCGTCGCGCTTGTCGTGTTGTTTTTTGCCCTTGGCGATCGATATCTCCACTTTCGCCTTCCCCTCCTTGAAATAGAGCTGAAGCGGGACCAGGCTGTATCCGCGTTCGTGGCTTTTGCCGATGAGCCGCGCGATTTCTTTTTTGTGCAAAAGGAGTTTCCGCTTGCGCGTCGGGACGTGGTTGAACTGGTTCGCGGGCGTGTAGGGGTTGATGTGGCAATTGTTCAGCCAGGCCTCCTCGCGTTCGACGGAGACGTAACTGTCCACGAGGTTGGCCTTGCCCTCCCGCAGGGACTTGACCTCCGTCCCCTTCAGGACGATCCCCGCCTCCAGGGTCTCCTCGATATAGTAGTCGTGGCGGGCCTTTCTGTTCTGACAGATTATTTTTATGCCGCTCATGGTTTTGCGCGCTCCCTTGAAACGGCGACCGTCTCGGAAATCCCGTACCCGAGACATTTGGCCGCGTTACCTTCCCGGCAAAAAATCTCCAGGTGTCCCCAGCTATTTACGATCCCCCCGCATTGCCCCCGCCGGGCTTGCGAATAACTGGTCAGAATCGGGCCTATTTTCTTTTTCCCCGCCATGACCGTTAAATTTCCAGGGCCGGAAAAACAACGGTCCATCCAGTCCGAATCGATGTTCGAGACGAGGTTTCCGAACCGGTCGATATACACGATTTGTCCCTTCAACTGGTTTCCATCGAAAGAAGGTTTCGGCGAGTCCAGGACGCGCGGGTCGGTAATTCGCGGGCCGAGCTTGGACAGCGCCGTGCCGCGCGCGATCCACGCGGCTACCGGAGCGAAGATGTCCCTGCCGTGGAAAGTGCCGGACACGGTCTTCAAGAAGTATCTCGGGCGGGCCAGCTCGTACGCCCTGGCCCCGGGTCCCAGGATGCCGGAGAAAATCCCGTTGTCGGGGCCCACGAACCGGCGCCCGTCGTATTCCGCCGCCATGGGCCTCCGGGCCCCGCCGACGCCGGGATCGACCACCGCCACGTGGACGGTCTTCTTGGGGAAATAAGCGTAGGCCGACTTGATGGCGTATGCCGCCTGCGCGACGTCCTGGGGGCGGATTCCGTGCGTGATGTCCACCACCTCCGCGTCCGGCGCGATGCTCAGGATGACGCCTTTCATGATGCCCACGAACGGGTCGTCGAGCCCGAAGTCGGTGGTGAGGGTTATGACGGGACGCATCCGTAAACCCCGCGTTCGTCCGCTGTCCGGATGGCGACGGGCACGATCTGATTGACGCAGTCCTCGTCTCCCTCGAAACGGACGGGGATGTATTGCTCGGAATACCCCTTCAACAGGCCCGTGAGCGCGTCCCGCCGTTTTTCGACGAGGACGGAAACGGTCTTGTTCACAAACGATTTGCGGAAGCGGATCGATTTCTCGCTGGCCAGGTCGGTCAAAATCTTGTTCCGGGATTTTTTGACGTCCTTGGGGACGTCGTCCTTGAAGCCGTGGGCCTCGGTGCTCCGTCGCGGGGAATAAGTGAACGCGTGCAGGTAGGAGAAGGGCAGGCCCTCCGCCAGCGCGCGCGTGCGCTCGAACATCCCGTCCGTTTCGCCGGGGAACCCGACGATCGCGTCCGCGCCCAGGCCCGCGTTGGGGACGGTCCTGGCGATGCGCTCGATCATGTCGACGTACTGCCGCGAATTGTAATTGCGCCGCATGCGCGCGAGGATGAAGTCGTCCCCGCTTTGCAAAGGGACGTGCAGGTGCGGGCAGAGTTTTTCCGTATCGGCCATCAGGCGGAGCAGGTCGTCGTCGATTTCCATGGGGTTGATCGAGCTGATCCGCACGCGGAAATTGCCCTTCAGTTGGACGATCTCCGCCACCAGGGACGAAAACGATTCGCGCGTCGGCTTGTCCATCCCGTAAGTCCCCAGGTTGATGCCCGTGAGCGTGATTTCCTTGAACCCTACAGCGACGGCCTCCTTGACGTTGCGCAGGACGTTTTCCCGGGAGTCGCTGATCGACCGGCCGCGCGCCAGGACCACCGTGCAGAAGGAGCATTTCTCGTCGCACCCGGTCTGGACCTTGATGAACGCCTTGGTCCTGCCGCGGAACTGGCTGACCGGGACCGTTCTGAACTCCCTCGGTCCGCGGATATCGGACATGTGGAGATCGGCTTTCCCGGGTTTTGTCCAGGGATTTTTTCCGGCCAGGGTCTTTTTGATGACTTCCGCGATTTCCAGTTTGTTGGCGTTGCCGAGGACGATGTCCATGCCCGGCAGGGCCGCCGACTCCTCCGGGTTCATCTGCGCGTAACAGCCGGTGAAGACGACCATGGCGTTGCCGTTGATGGCCAGGGACTTTTTGACGGCCAGGCGCGAGTCGTGGTCGCTCTTCCGCGTGACGGTGCAGGTGTTGATCACGTACACGTCGGCCTTTTCCCCGGGATCGACGATGGAGAACCCGTCCTGTTCCAGCAGGGCCTGCATTTCGGCGGTGTCGTGCTGGTTGGTCCTGCACCCCAGCGTGGCGAAGGCGACTTTCATGGCGTAAGTTCCGCGTTTAAAGCCCGCGCGGCAATAGTGGGTTGGCGATGATTTTTCATGATAGTCCAGTCGTCAACGACGAATCAATATGTATTTGCGCCGCCGTCAACGCGGTTTGCAATTCGACGACCCGGCCTTGCGGCGCTTGACACGGTCGCGGCGAATGTTATAACATAAGTTATACCATTGGGGAGGGGGTCGATCATGTTGGATTTGAAGATCAGAAAAATAGGAAACGCCCGCGGCGTCATCCTGCCGCGCGAGGTCCTCGATAAACTGCGCGTCAAGGACGGGGACAAATTGTACCTGACGGAAGCCCCGGACGGCAGTTACCGGATAACGCCCTACGATCCGGAATTCGAAAAGCAGATGACCCTGGCCAAAAAAACCATGTCCCGCTACCGCAACACCTTGCGGGAACTCTCCAAGTGAGGAAACCCGTTTGGATCCTTAAAAGCGCGGTTTTGGCCGTCCAGGAGGAACTCCTTTTCGAGCACGGCGGGTTGGCGGGCATACGGGACGAGGGGCTTTTAGATTCCGCCTTGGCCCGTCCCCAACAGCTTTTTTCCTATGGCGGCCCGGACCTTTTCGATATGGCCGCCGCCTATACGAACGGCATCGTTCGCAACCACCCATTCGTGGACGGCAACAAGCGCGCGGTCTTTGTGACGGGAGCCATTTTCCTGGAAAGAAACGGAAAGCGCCTCGCCGCGCCGGAGGCCGAGGCCACCCAGGCGGTTTTGGACCTTGCCGCCGGCAAGATGACCGAAAAAGAATTCGCGATCTGGCTCAAGGAAAATTGCGAATGATTTTCCCGCCTTCGTTACTTTCGCAGAAGCCACAGACGGAGGAGGTTGAGGGCGGCTTGCGCGGCGCGTTCCTTGTTGAGGACGCGGTCCTGGTGGAACAAGAATTTCTCGCACTGGGCGCCTTGGGCGTCGTTCACGGCGATAAAGGTCAATCCCGCGGGCTTGGTTTCGCTTCCTCCCGTTGGGCCGGCGATGCCAGTCACGGCAAGGCCGATGTCCGCTCCCGCCGTCCTGCGTATCCCCTCCGCCATGGACAGCGCCGCCTCCCGGCTCACCGCGCCGTGCTTGGAAAGTAAATCCGGATCGACGCCCAACCGGTTTTCCTTCGCCCGGTTGCCGTAGACCGCGGCCCCCTCCAGAAAATAATCCGAGCTTCCCGGCACGTTGGTGAGGCGATGCCCGATGAGCCCGCCGGTGCAGGATTCGGCCACGGCAAGGGTGAGTTTTTTACGGCGCAGTAATTCCCCCACGGCGCCTTCCATGGTTTCGCCGTCCCGGGCGAAGATGTATTCGTCGGCTTTTTCGCGCAGGATTTTTTCCGCGGCGTCCAGCCTGGCCCGGACCTCATCGAGGCTTTCCCCCCAGGCGGACAGCCGGATGCGCACTCCCAGATGGGAGGGCAGGGAGGCCACCTCGGCATGGCGTTCCAACGGGTCCGCCGGGCCGATTTTCTCCCACAGCCCGGACTCCGAGATCCCGGTGGTCCAGAGGACGCGGCTTTCGGTTTTCATTCCGCCGCCGATTTGCGCCATGTCGGGAAGGACGTACTTTTCGAGCAGGTGGCGCATTTCCAGGGGCACGCCCGGCAAGGCGTAGACCCGCTTCCCGTCCTTCTCGAACATCAGGCCGGGGGCCGTCCCCTTTTCGTTGTACAAAATCCGGGCGTTGTCGGGCACCTCGCACTGGGTCAAGGCGTTGCCGGGGGCTTCCATGCCGCGGGCGCGGAAGATTCCTTCCACCGTTTCCCGGACGGCGGGGTCGCTCCGGAACCCGGAGCGGAACAGGCCCGCCAGGACGCGTTTGGTGATATCGTCGTGCGTCGCCCCCAGCCCGCCGGTGACGACGACGACGTCCACGCGGCCCATGGCCTGGCGCACGGCGTCGACGATCTGCTCCTCGTCGTCGCCCACGGCGGCGGACCGGCTGACGTCCACCCCAACGGCAAGCAGGCGCGCGCCGATCTCTCCGGAGTTGGAGTCGCGGACCAACCCGCTCGTCACTTCGTTGCCGATGACCACGATTTCCGCCCGGGGAATCCCGGCTTCCTTGCGAAACATAGCCACTCCTTTTTAAAACTTGGAAGAGTTTGTCCTAGACGGCGCCGGGGCGCTTCGTTAATAATAATAGGAAGCGGTCCCGATGTCATCAGGGTTGAGACAGATTTTCCCCGCCGGGCCCGGATGAGCCGGGGCCATTGCGACGCCAATTCCCTTTTGAAAACCCGATAAAACTTTTACGGCCCTTTTCCGATCGTCGAGTTATGGATTCAGCCTATCACGCCATGGACGAGTCTCTCGTCAGCCGGAAAACGTACAAGTACGACTTGATGCGCGGCGCGTTCCGAGGGGTCCTGGCCACCGGGGCGAGTACGTTTTCCCTGTTCATCGCCATCCGCTATTTCCACGCGGGCGACGGGACGAAGTCCCTGATCGCGGCCGCGCCGTTCATCGGCATGTTTTTGTCGCTGGTCCTGGTGCACTACGTCTCCAACAGCGGCCTGAAAAAGTCGGTCTGCGGCGCCGTCCCGGCCTTGATCGCGGGACTTTGCCTGCTCTGTTCCGCATGGGCCGGACGGCTGGAATATTTCGTCCTGTTCGTGGTCCTGGCTTACGTTTCCCTGAACGCCATGGTCCCGTTCCTGACGTCCATCTATACGGACAATTATCCCGCCAGCCGGCGGGGCGCGTTTTATTCGAAACCCCTGCTCCTGACCGTGGCGCTCTCGGCGCTGTTCAGTTTCGGCGCGTCCAGGGCGCTGGACATGGACATCGGATATTACCCCCTGGTGTTCGCCTTCCTGGGAGTCTGCGGTTTGGGCAAGGCGTTTGCCGTATTCTCCATGCCGTCGAAAACGATCGAGAAAGGATCGTTCAACAACAATAACCCTTTTTCCAACCTGAAGTACGCCGCGCAAGACCGGGTTTTCGGGTACGTCCTGTTCACCTGGTTCATCATGGGGTTCGCCAATCTGTGGACGCAACCGCTGAGAGTGGACTACGTCACCTCCAAGGCCTACGGCATCGAAGGGTCGGCGTTTTTCGTGGCCATGATCACCGCCGTGATCCCCGACGCCATGCGCCTCCTTTTCATCCCGTTCTGGGCGCGGTTGTTCGACCGCATGAATTTCATCGCGCTGAGGATGATCCTTAACGTCATCTTCGGTATGGGAATCGGTCTCTACTTTTTAACCCGCGAACCGGCGGTCATCGCCTTGGGCTCGGCCCTCATCGGGATCGGCTTCGCCGGAGGGAGCATTGCCTGGGGCCTGTGGGTGACCAAATACGCGCCGCCGGGCAAGGCCGCCGCTTATATGTCGGTGCACGTCTCGCTGACCGGAGTCCGGGGAGCCCTCGGCCCCATGATCGGGTTTTGGGCCGTCAACCAGATCGGCCCCGTCAATATGGGCCTGCTTTCCTGCGGCATGATGGTTCTGGCCACGGCGATGCTGATCCCGGAAATCGGTCTCGGCAAGCGCCAGACCTCTCCCTAACCTTTTGTTTTTACGCAATTTTACTGCTATAATAAAAACGACGCTGGGGATCTAGCCATCCGCGGCGAAGTCGGCCTTGGTTATCTGTCAGGACGCCATACATCGCCATGAATCCGGAGCCCATAACCTTAAGCGCGGTAGACCGCCTCATCGAGGCGCTCTCGGGCGAAGAAAGTTCCGAGGCGTTTCAACTCCTCAAGGCCATCCGTCAGTCCTTTACAACGGACGCGGACCTGGAACAAATCGCCTCCCTCCCCTCCGAGGAACTGATCGCCCGAGTCTATCCCCAGCCGGAAGGCGCTCCGGAGTCCTCCAGCGCCCGGACCGGCGTCCTTAAAGAGCGGCTGGAAGCCCTGCGGTCCGCCCTCAACGAACTTTTGAAAAAATCGATCGACCGGCGTTTGAACCCTCTGCGCATCGTTATCGGCGAGCGCAACACCTTCGCGCGCCTCGCCGAGGCGGGTGGCGGGGAAACGTCCGGCGCCAAAACGGCGTCCGCCGCCGCTCCGCAAACACCGGCCCCGCCCCGCCGCATTTTTAAAGTCTCGGAAATGGAATTCACCCTGCCCGAGGGCATGCACAAGACGTTTCAGGAACAACTCGACCGCGTCAACGCCCTGGAGGACTCCGCTAACGCCAAACTCCAGGCCGCCCTGGAAAAGGAAAAGGTCCTTGAAGAGACCCGTATCCGTCTGGAGAGGGAAAAAGCGGAAGCGAGGAGCGCCTTCCAAAACCAGTTGGACTCCATGCATGCCCAGTTCGAGGCGGAAAAAGCCCTCTCGCAAAAGGAAATCTCCCGCTTGAGGTCCGAGATGGAAGCCGTTCAAAAAGAATTCGAGAGCCGCGGGGCCGAACGGCAAAACGTCATCATCGAGTACGAGGAACGGAGAAACGAGCTGGAGCGGGCCTTCCTGCAAAGGGAGAGGCTCTTCAAGGAAAAATTCGACGACCTGGCGGACCTGATCCAACTGCTCCACGAGGACCAAAAGAAGTTCGAGGAACTCAGGGTCCAGGAAACCCAGAGGCTGAAAACCAGGGAAAAACAGCTTAAAGAGAATGCCGCCCAGCAAATGAAGAAGGGCCAGTGGCTTGACGCCCAGACCCGGATCCTGGAGACCAACCGGAAAAAACTGAAGGCCCAGTTGAACAAGCGGTACCAGGAGAAACTGAAAGAGCTTCAAACGGATTTCCACCGCCGCTCGGAATACCACCGCCGCCGCCTCGACGACGAGGAAAAGGAAAGAGAATGGCTGGTCGCCGAAAAAAACAAGCTGGCCTTGAAGGAACAAACCCTCGGCCTGGAGGCGCAACGCAAGGCGGACGAATATATTAAAAAAATGCAGGCTGAGCTTGACGCGCGTCAAAAAAAGCTTGAGGAACGAGAGCAACAGCTGATCGAAACCGAGAAAGAGCTTGCCGAGGACAAAACGAAACTGCTGGCCACCCTAAAAGCCAACCGCGAGGGGAAAATCACCCTGAGCGAGCTTAAAATCATGGCCGAGGAGCAAAGCAAGCTCGTCAACCAGCGGAAAAAACTCCTCAAGGCATTGAAAGAAGAACGGGGCAAAACGGACGCCACGAGCCCCGAACCGAACAAGCGCCTCGAAGAGGAGAAGAAGGAGTGGCTTGCCAGGATGGAGGAAGAGCGCGCCGCCCGCTTGGAGGAGGTCAAGAAACTCAAGGACAAGGAACAGGAACTCATCGTCCGCGAAACGAAAGAATTGGAACGCCTCAACAACGAATTCGAGGAATTGAAAAACTCCCTGGAAGTCGAACAGATCGAGAAGGAAACGGAAATCGAGGAGGCGATGGGAAAAGTCCGCGAGGCGGAAAGTCAACTTCTGACCAGACAAAAAGAGGTCCTCGAAAAAGAGACGGAGGTCGGCAAGCGGACCGACGAAACGGAGTACGAAATCTTCCAGCGCTTCAACGAAATCTATCAACTCAAGGAAGAACTGAGCCAACACCAGGAAACCGTCCGGAAATTCCTGGACCACTTCCACGACACTTACCAGGAACGCCTGGATTTCCAGAACAGGGAATACGTCGCGTTCAAAAAGAACATGACCGCCTTGCGGGAAGACGCCGAACGACTGCGGCAGGACCTGGAGGAAAAGGAAAAGACCGTCCGCGAGGAATCCGCCGCCACGCTCCAGGCGTTTGGGGACAGACTCAAGCAACGGGAGGACATGGTGGACGAGATGGAGAAGGACCTCAAGACCCGGTTGCAGGATTACCAGACATTCGTGACCGAACTGCACCGGGTCAAGGAAGATATGATCAACCAGGACCAAACCCGCAAAAACGAGCTGTACGAAAACCTGACCCATTACGAGGACAAGCTGATGGGCCTGGCGAGGGCTTTCGAGGACTTGTCCGAGGCGTTCAAGCGCGAGAAGGACCTGGGGCGGATCGAAGTCGAGCCGGAGGAGGAAGAAGACAAGCTGGAATACGACGAGGACCTGGCCAAGGCGGAATGGTCGATGGCCGTTAAAAACCGGTTGGACCCGGAGTCAAAAAAACGCCCGGTGCATATCGACTTTCTTTACAAGTTCGCCGGAAAATGGGACCAATGGGTCCAGGTCCCTCCCGGCAGGTTCTGGATGGGGAGCCGGCGTCCTTCCGAAGGCGCCCCGTTTCGGGAAGCCGTTATCGAAAAACCCCTGCTGATAAAAAAATATCCCGTCACCAACATCGAGTTTTTTCAGTTCATCGACGAAACCAATTACCGGACCGAGGCCGAGTCCGGGACCGTCGCCATCGTCTTTCACAATGGACAAGCCTGGAACGCGGACTCCGTCAGGCGCGGGCGGAGCTACTCCAACCCCACGTTGGCGCCGACGCCCGAGGCGTTCTGGTTGCGCCCCAACGGGGAACCCGACGCGCTGAACGAGAAATTCAACCATCCCGTGACCCAGGTCACCTGGAACGACGCGCAAGCCTATTGTTCCTGGAAAAGCCGGAAAACGGGAAAGAAGTTCCGCCTGCCCAGCGAGGCCGAGTGGGAATTCACGGCCCGCAACTTCGCGAAAACCGGGGACGGCGAGTTCGACTGGGACCCGAAGGAGATGACGAAGTTTTATAATATCGAGGAAACCGGGACCGGCGATACCGCCGCCGTGGACTTTTTCCCGGAAAACGCATATACCGGCGGCGCGCAGGACATGTTCGGCAACGTTTACGAATGGACCCTTGACGAGCGCGGGCCAACGCCGGGCCAAGCCGGCAAGCTGGTTTACAAATGGGCGCGGGGCGGCAGTTTCATCACCCCCTTCAAGCACGTTGCCCCTTGGAGGCGGATCTCGTTCTCGGTAAACTACAGTTCGTCGTTTCTCGGATTCCGCGTCGTGTGCGAAACGTTGTAATATCCGCGCATTCTCGCAACCGTCCTTGAACCGCCAGGGGAAAATTGATATAAGTTAGATTCTCGAAAATCGACCGGCCGGACCCGGTTCCGGCCGCGCTTTTATCCAAGGAGACCGTTTGAAAAAACCGCAAGTCGGCATCGTCATGGGAAGCGATTCCGACAATCCGATCATGGAGGAGACCTGCAAGGTCCTCGAACGCTTCGGAGTGAACTACGAAAAACTGGTGTCCTCCGCCCACCGGTCTCCCGAAAGGACCCGGAAATACGTCGCCGGCGCGAAAAAGCGCGGGATCAAGGTCCTGGTGGCGGGCGCCGGCGGCGCGGCGCATCTCGCGGGCGTCATGGCCGCCGAAAGCATTCTGCCGGTCATCGGCATCCCCATCCCCTCCACCCCGTTGCAGGGGTTGGATTCCCTGTTGTCCACGGCCCAGATGCCGGGGGGCGTCCCCGTCGCCGCCATGGCCGTGGGGAGCGCGGGAGCCAGAAACGCCGGAATACTCGCCGTGCAGATCCTGGCCCTGGGCGACGCGTCGCTGACCGCGAAACTCCTCAAGTATAAAAAAGACCAGGCCAGGGAAGTCGAACTCAAGAGCAGAAAACTGAACGCCGCCAATGGCCGAAATCCTAAAAATTAATTTCAATCGACCCGATGGTTTTCAGGAGCAGATCGGAACCGTCAAGGAGACGCTCAATCGAGGGGGCGTGATCGCGTTCCCGACGGACACTTTTTACGGACTGGGCGCCAACCCTTTCAACGAACGGGCCGTCGCCCATATCTTCAAGATCAAAAACCGTCCGGCGCACAAACCCATCCTGGTCCTCGTCGCCTCCGTGAAACAAGTGGACCAGCTCGCTTCCGAAATCGGTTCCGAAACGGAAAAACTCATACACGACCTCTGGCCCGGCCCCCTGACCCTCTTGTTCAAGGCCCTGCCGCATTTGCCGAAACCCCTGACGGGGGGGACGGGAAAGGTCGGAATCCGATTGCCCGACCACGATTTTTCCAGAAAGTTGATCGAATACCTCGACCTCCCCCTCACCGCCCCCAGCGCCAACGTCAGCGGCGGGAAAAACCTCTCCTCCGCCGAGGAGGTGGCCCAAGCTCTCGGCGGCGACATCGACCTGGTCCTCGATGGCGGCAGAACGTCCGGGGGAAAAGAATCCACCGTTCTGGACGCCGCGGTCCATCCCCCGAAACTCATCCGCGAGGGAGCGGTTTCCAAAAAGCAAATCGAGTCGGCGCTCCACATTCATCTTTCCCACGCCCCGTGATATTATGAGACTTCGGGCCCGCGGACTGCCGCCGTCCATTTTGTTTTCCGGGACCCCGTGATCTACGGCGCCGGCATCGACATCATAGAGATCGGACGCATCAAGAAATCGCTCGAGCGGTATTCCGGGCGTTTCGAGGAACGGGTGTTCACCCCGGGCGAAATCGCCTACTGCCGGTCCAAGGCCGATCCCGGCATGCACTTCGCCGCCCGTTTCGCCGTCAAGGAGGCCGTCTTGAAATCGTTGGGCTCCGGCCTGAGCGGAGGGATCGCCTGGAAGGACATCGAGGTGATCAACCATCCGGAAACGGGCCGGCCCTTTCTCCGGCTGAGCGGCAAGGGGAAGGACTTGTTCGACGCCCTCAAGCTGAAGGGCATCCACATTTCCATTTCCCATGACAAAACCTACGCCATCGCGCAAGCGATAGCCGAGTCGTAGGTTCCCCGGCTTCGCGAACGCGAGTCCATCCCGATAAATGAAACGTAAAGGCAAATCGATATTGGCAAAACAGTTACGCTATCGACTGGAATATTTTCTCCATCTGTTCTTTTCCTTCCTGGTCCGTTTTCTTTCGGCCGGCGGCGTTTACCGCCTGGGAAAGTTTCTGGGAAGCCTCGCTTACCGTTTCGCGGACAAGAGAAAGCGCATCGCCCGGACCAATCTGGACATCGCTTTCGGCGAGTCCAAATCCCCCGGGCAAAAGGAACAAATCATCAAGCGCTCCTTCATCCAGGTTGCGGTCTCCGGGCTTCAATGCCTGTGGCTGGGGACCGACCCGAAAAATAAAATCCACGAACTCATCGATCAACCGCCCGAGGGACTGGAAACGTTGAAAAGGTGTCTGGAGCGGGGGAAAGGCGTTTTCTTTCTTACCGCCCATTATGGCAACTGGGAGGCCATGGGGGTCTATCATGGCTATATGGGGATTGCCCGGCTGTGCTCGATCGCCCGCAAACTGGACAACCCCTACCTGGAAAAAATCGCCATGCGACTGCGGACCGTCTCGGGAAACGGCATTTTCTACAAGGAGCGATCGCCGCTGAAAATCGTGCGCGCTCTGAAAAACAATTGTTGCGTGGCGGTGATGATGGACCAGAACATGGCGAAGGGCGGAATTTTCGTGGACTTTTTCGGCAAGAAGGCCGCGTCGGCCCGGTCCATCGCGGCGCTGAGCCACGCCGCCGGGACTCCCATCCTTCCCTTGTTCTCCTATCCCAAGGAAAACGGGAGATATGCCATCCGGTACGGCCCGGAACTGGTCTTCAAGAAGACCGGCGACAAGGAAACCGACATTTTGAATTGCGTCCAGGAGTGCGAAAAGTACCTGGAGTCCGTCATCCGGGAATGTCCCGAGCCGTGGATGTGGGGACACCGCCGGTGGAAAACCCGCCCGCCGGAGGAGAACGGACTGAAATTGTATTGAGCCGCAACAGAAGGGAGTAGCGGTTGCGTGGGATTTAAAGCGGATATTGTACGAGTGTGGGGAGGGGGGAGTTTTGGAGTGCAACGCGTCAGTAGTGCAACAAAATTTCTGTAAAAGCGTTTGCCTCGATGTTGGATAGCCTGAATCGGAAGGAGCCCGTAGGGCGACTGAAGATACAGGCTATGCGGCCTTTTCCTTCCCGGTCTTTT
>JACQQK010000040.1 GCA_016207065.1 Nitrospinota bacterium | reverse complement strand
TTTCCTCCATGGCCGCGTTGCCCGCGCGCTCGCCGATGCCGTTGACGGTGCATTCCACCTGCCGGGCCCCGGCTTTCACCGCCGCGAGGGAATTGGCCAGGGCCAACCCTAGGTCGTTGTGGCAATGGACGCTGATGACCGCGCGCTCGATGTTCGCGACGTTCTGCTTCAGGTAGTGGATCAACCCGCCGAACTGTTCCGGCACGGAATACCCGACGGTGTCGGGGATGTTGACCGTGGTCGCGCCTGCCGCGATGACCGCCGCGATGGCCCGCGCCAGAAATTGCGGCTCGGTCCGCGAGGCGTCCATGGGGGAGAACTCGATGTCGTCGCAGAATTTTTTGCCGAAGCGGATGGCCTTGACCGCCATGTCGATGATTTCCTCCTCGGCCTTCTGCACCATGTGCTCGCGGTGCGTTTTGGAGGTGGAGAGGAAAATATGGATCCGGGGCGACTCGGCTTTTTCCAGGGCCTTGGCGGCGGCCTCGATGTCCTTCTCCAACGCCCGCGCCAGGCCGGCGATTTTCGAGCCTTTGATTTCCCGGGCGATCTGTTCCACCGATTGGAAGTCGCCGGGGGAGGCGACGGGAAAGCCCGCTTCGATCACGTCGACCTGCAACAGGGACAGTTGCCGGGCGATCTCCAATTTCTCGCGTATGTTCAAGCTGGCTCCCGGGCACTGTTCTCCGTCTCTCAAGGTCGTGTCGAAAATGATGAGCTTGTCAGGTTGCATGTGCGTTCACTCCGTGTAAAAGCCGCGATAAGATTTCGGCTTCCAGGTTCTTATTCGTGTAAACCGCCGGGCGGCCTCCGGAAATCGCGCGAACATCCGCGATTTATCGCATGGACGGCCCCGGTACATAGGCGCGGCGGCAAAAGGGGTTGAATGAAAAAACAGGAGTGGTTAGCGCGCGCGGACGCGCAGTAGCGGACGGGCCAGGAACGCCGGGACGAAGCAAGCGGAAATCTTGGGAGGAAAACAATTCATGCGCCATATATAACAAATTGCGCGGCGAACCGCAAGCGCTTTGTCGCCGGGGCCGGGCAAGCGCCTGGGCGGCGTATCGCCGCGGACAATTCCGCCTCGCGCTTGCGCCGAGGCGGCGTCGCCTCCCCGGCGCCCCGTATGACGCGCGGTTTCATGCGCGCCAGCGCTGGCTGGGCGCGGGGCGCTCTCAATCGAGAGCGGCGAGGACCGTGTAGCCGGCGGCCTCGATCTCCTTCACCAGTTTTTTGGTCTTGCATAGGTCCAGGCGGAAAAAATAGACCTGCTTCTTGTCGTCCTTGGCGTAGGGGGCCATGCCCACGCTGATGATGTTGACGTCGTTCTTGTTGATGATGCTGGAAACCGCCTCGAAATTTTTCGGGGCCTTGTTCATGACGACGTCGATCCGCGAACTCGAATGGATGATGCCCATCATGTCCACGAACAGGCCCAGGATGTCCATGATGGAGACGATCCCCGCGAGCTTGCCGTCCCTGACTACGGGCAACGCGCCGATCTTGTTCTGGTAGATCAGCAGGGCCGCGTCCTCGATATGCGTGTCCGGGGAAACCGTGAGGGCGTTGCGGGTCATGTGATCGTTCACCTTCATCCTCGCGGGATCCATGAGTTGTATTTCCCCGCCCTTGTTACGGTTTCCTTGTTGGATGAAAGCTCCGCGGATGTCGCTTTCCGTGATGATCCCCAGCAGTTCCGAACCGTCGATGACCGGCAAGTGCCGTATGGAGTGTTTTACCATCAACCCTTGCGCGTCCTTCAACGAGTCCGTCTTTTTGATAGTGATCAAATGCTTTACCATTATTTCGCCGACGATCATGTTCTCACCCCGTTGACAGATTGAATTAGTTTGGACAGCGATCGGCCCGGAGAGCCTCGGAACGACCCCAGCGAGCGATAACCCCCTTGCACTACCGCCTCTTCCCCCATAAGGCCCTTCACAACTGTATTTTAAACCTTTTTACTTTATCAAAAGACAATAAATTAGGGGAAAATATTATGAACGATGTCCGGGGAGAAAAACCGTTTCCAATTATCCCGCGTTTGTACGAATATAAGTTTCATGGCAGTCGAGTTGTACTTAGCGCGAGATGATTGGAGGGGGAAAGTTTTGAAGTGCAACGCGTCCTCGCGTTGCATGCAAAGCCGGGAGGCTTTGCACTCCAAAAGCTTCCGTTGCGTCCTCAAATCGCATGAATAGCCAATCTGAAGAGCTAACCCGGATATTGCACGAACAAAAAGGGGAATGGCGGGAGACCGCTTGGGACCGGGAGACAACGCCTGCCGGGTCGAAATAGTGAATGGGACATTTTGTGCCCGGGTCTTTAAATCCCCCCAGCCCCCCTTTGTTAAAGGGGGGATCTTCCCTAAAGAAAAAATTATGACGGTCGCCGAAGCGAAAATCCGCGTCGGGGTGAGCGCCTGCCTGATCGGGCAAAACGTTCGCTGGGATGGCGGACACAAACGGGATGATGTCGTCGCGGACGTTCTCGGACGTCTCTTCGAGTGGGTCCCCGTTTGTCCGGAAGTCGAGGCCGGCATGGGCGCCCCCCGGGAAGCCGTCGGTCTTTACGGCGGTCGCGAAAGACCTCTCATGCTGGGAAATGACTTCGGAACCGATTGGACGGAAAAAATGATCCTGTATTCCATGAAGCGGATCGAGGAGTTGATCGCTCTCGGCATCTGCGGATTCATTTTCAAAAGCAAGTCGCCTTCCTGCGGAATGGCCGGGGTCCCTGTTTATGCGGAACCGGAAAACGGTCTTATGCGACTTGGCCGGGGAATGTTTTCCGACGCTTTTATGAAACGATATCCCTCGATTCCCGCCGAGGACGAGAGCCGGTTGAACGATCCCGGAATTCGAGGGAATTTTATTGTCCGGGTGTTCGATTATTACCGGTTTTTGCAGGAGGGTTCATGCGGGCGCTCTGGCGAAATTCCGCGCGGAGCCTAAGTTCCCGTCACGCGTCTCGCAGTTGCTTGATGATCTTCTTGTAGTCCTTGCCGTTGAAAATGGCGGAACCGGCGACGAGGACGTTGGCCCCGGCCGCCTTGACGGCCCTCGCGTTTTCGGCCTTCACGCCGCCGTCCACCTCCAGGTCGATCTCGTGGTCGCACCGGTCGATGGTCTCCCGCAACAGCCGGATTTTGTCGAGCGTCGGGACGATGAACTTCTGTCCGCCAAAACCGGGGTTCACCGACATCAAGAGAACGAGGTCGATCTCGCTGAGGATCTCGTCCAGGGTGAACAACGCCGTCGCCGGGTTGAGGACCGCGCCCGCCTTCTTGCCCAGGTCCTTGATCATCTGGATGGTGCGGTGGAGGTGCGGGCAGGCCTCGACGTGGACCGTGATGATGTCCGCGCCGGCGTCCGCGAAGTCCTTGACGTACCGGTCGGCGTTTTCGATCATCAGGTGCACGTCCAGCGGCAGTTGCGTGGCCTTGCGGACGGCCTCGACCGCCATGGGGCCGACGGTGATGTTGGGGACGAAATGGCCGTCCATCACGTCCACGTGGATCCAGTCGGCCCCGGCCTTCTCCACGGCCTTGACCTCCTCCCCCAGCTTGCTGAAATCAGCCGATAGAATCGAAGGAGCGATTTTTACCATTGGGCGTTCCTCAAGGTTGGGAAAAAAACGTTTTTGATTTTTTTATGGATGGAACAAGTTAAAAGCGTTCGAGAATACCATATTGTCTATTGAATTTCTAATTTTACCAGTGAATGGCGTTGTGTTAGCGCTTGTGCTGACGAGTTATAAGGGCAATCGCGCGTCGGTTTTGCTAAAGAGATTGAGTATGACAAAAAATAAATGTAGTATTGAAGCATCGACAAAGGTTCATAGGGGGTTTCCTCGACTCGAGGAGGCCGCATGACGATAGGCTGGAACACAAGGGTCATCTCTTGTGTTATAGTGTATGATAATTACCCTGTTTGTGTGTAGTTATTATACGCTGTTGGCTTTTGGGTAGGCCCTTCGGCCATTAAACGCGGTGATCCGGGTTTAGGCATACGTTTTGCTTATTAATACCCGTCTTTTGTAAAGTGGGTTGAAATTCCCGCCTTCTGTTTTTATCAATTTAATTTTAATATGGCTTACCGGTCAATTTATGGCAGACATTGGATATCCAGAGAAACAGGGCCTGTACGATCCTGAATTTGAAAAAGAGAATTGCGGGATTGGGTTCGTCGTCAACATCAAGGGCGAGAAATCGCACGAGATCGTACTGCAGGGTTTGGAGATTTTGAACAAACTCGAACACCGCGGGGCCGTGGGAAGCGACCCCCTGACCGGCGACGGCGCGGGCATTTTGGTCCAGATGCCGCACCGTTTTTTTTCCGCCCAGTGTTCCCAAGCGGGCATTCAACTGCCTCCGGCCGGACGGTATGGCGCCGGGTTGATCTTTTTGCCGCGCGACAAGGACCGGGCGGAGGGGTGCGTCAGGATCGTCGAGGACGTGGTGGCCCGGGAGGGGCAACGGCTTTTGGGCTGGCGCGACGTCCCGGTCAATAACCGGGTGATCGGCGACGGGGCGAGGAAATGCGAACCCGTCATCCGCCAGTTGTTTGTCGGCGCCCACGATTCCGTCAAGGAAACGATGGATTTCGAGCGCAAGCTGTTCGTGATCCGGAAACAGTGTTTCCAGAAGATCCGCGCGGCCGGGCTCAACAGGAACGACGAGGAGTTTTACATTTGCAGTCTGTCCTCGCGGACGTTTCTCTACAAGGGGCAGTTCATGTCGCCCCAGTTGGGGCCGTATTTCCTGGACATCCAGGACCCCGAAATGGAGTCCGCCCTGGCCCTGTGCCACGCGCGCTACAGCACCAACACGTTCCCGTCCTGGAGCCGGGCGCAACCTCTGCGGTTCATAGGGCATAACGGGGAGATCAACACGCTTCGCGGCAACAAGAACTGGATGCGGGCCCGCGAGTCCATGTTCCAATCCGATTTGTTCGACGACGTCAAGAGGATCGTTCCCGTCATCGGGCCCGGAGGGAGCGATTCCATGGATTTCGACCAGGCCCTGGAACTGCTGGTCATGGCCGGACGCTCTCTGCCTCATGCGATGATGATGATGGTCCCCGAGCCATGGAGCGGACACGAGTCCATGGACGAGGAGAAGCGCGGCTTCTATGAGTTCCACGCCTCCATGATGGAACCGTGGGACGGCCCGGCATCGATGGCTTTTACCGACGGGGAGGTGATCGGCGCGGTCCTCGACCGTAACGGCCTGCGCCCGTCGCGTTACATCGTCACCAGGGACGGTCTCGTGGTCATGGCCTCGGAAGTCGGGGTCCTGCCGATCCCGGAGGCCAACATCCTGTCCAAGGGACGGTTGCAACCGGGGAAGATGTTCCTGGTGGACCTGCGCGAGGGCAGGATCGTTTCCGACAAGGAACTCAAGGCGAAAATCTGCTCGCGGAAGCCTTACGCCCGCTGGGTGAAGGAAAACCAGCTGAACATCGAGGACCTGCCCGACACGGGGAAAAAGTTCGAGCCCGATTTCGACACGCTGACCGCGCGGCAGACGGCTTTCGGCTACACCGCCGAGGACGTCAAGATCGTTATCGCGCCCATGGTGCGGGAAGGGGAGGAGGCCATCGGGTCGATGGGCAACGACGCCCCGCTCGCGGCGCTTTCCGACAAGCCGCAGGTCCTCTTCAACTACTTTAAGCAGTTGTTCGCCCAGGTGACCAATCCGCCCATCGACTCCACCCGCGAGGAATTGGTGATGTCCATGGATGTCACCCTGGGGGCGGAATTGAACCTGTTGTCCGAATCTCCCGCGCATTGCCGCAAGTTGCGGATCCCGCACCCCATCCTCGCGACGGAGGAGTTTGAGAAGATCCGGACGCTGGACCGGCCCGGCTTCAAGACCGCGACCTTGCCCATCCTTTTTCCGGCGGCGGAAGGCGAGGCCGGTTTGGAGAAGGCCATCGATGGGCTCTGCCGGAAGGCCTCGGAGGCCATCCGCGGCGGCGCGACGATCGTGATTTTGTCCGACCGGGGAATAGACGCCAATAATGCCGCGGTCCCCAGTCTGCTGGCCGTTTCGGCGGTCCATCATCATCTCCTGCGCGAGCGGACCCGCACTGCCGCGGAACTCGTGGCGGAGACGGGGGAGGCGCGGGAAATGATGCATTTCGCCCTGCTCATCGGCTACGGGGCCTCGGCGATTTATCCTTACCTGGCGTACGAGACCGCGGCGAGCCTGGTCAAGGAAAAGATTTTCTGGGAGGACGGCAATATCCGGACCGCCAAGAAGAATTTCATCAAGGCCACGCGGAAGGGTTTGTTCAAAATAATCGCCAAGATGGGCATTTCGACCATCCAGAGCTATCGCGGCGCGCAGGTGTTCGAGGCCGTCGGGCTGTCGCGCGCGGTGATCGACAAGTATTTCGCCGGCACCCCTTCGCGCATCGAGGGCATTGGCCTGGCGGAGATCGCGCGCGAGACCCTGGTCCGCCACCACAAGGCTTTTCACAGGGACAAACTGGCGGGCCCGGCGCTTGAACCGGGGGGACAGTATCACTGGCGGCGCGGGGAGGAGAAGCACATGTACAACCCCAACCTGATCGCCGCCCTTCAGCACGCGGCCCGCTCGAACGATTATCAGTCGTTTAAGAAGTTTTCGCGGTTGAGCGACGAGGAGTCCACGCGGTTCTGCACCCTCCGCGGTCTGTTCAAGTTCAAGAAGACGGAGCCCATCCCGATCGAGGAGGTGGAGCCCGCGAGCGAGATCGTCAAGCGTTTCTGCACCGGCGCCATGTCCATCGGCTCCATTTCGCGCGAGGCCCACGAGACGCTGGCCATCGCCATGAACCGGCTCGGCGGCAAGAGCAATACGGGGGAGGGCGGCGAGGATTCCGCGCGCTACGTCCCCGATCCCAACGGCGATTCCCGCCGGAGCAGGATCAAGCAGGTGGCTTCGGGCCGGTTTGGCGTCAACAGCTATTACCTGGCCAACGCCGACGAGTTGCAGATCAAGATCGCGCAGGGAGCGAAACCGGGCGAGGGCGGACAATTGCCCGGCCATAAGGTGACCGAGTATATCGCCAAGATACGCCATTCCACCCCCGGCGTTTCGTTGATTTCTCCGCCGCCGCATCACGACATTTATTCCATCGAGGACCTGCAACAGTTGATCTTCGACCTGCACAACGCCAATCCCAGCGCCGACGTCAGCGTCAAGCTGGTCGCGGAGGTGGGCGTCGGCACGATCGCCGCGGGGGTTTCCAAGGCCAACGCCGACGGCGTCCTGATCAGCGGACACGACGGCGGCACGGGGGCCTCGCCGCAAACCTCCATCAAGCATTCCGGACTGCCCTGGGAACTGGGCCTGGCCGAGACCCAGCAGGTGCTGGTGATGAACGACCTGCGCGGAAGAATCCGCGTCCAGGTGGACGGCCAGATCAAGACGGGACGCGACGTGGCGATCGGCGCCATCCTCGGAGCCGACGAATTCGGTTTTTCAACCGCGCCCCTCGTCACCTTGGGGTGCATCCTGATGAGGAAGTGCCATCTCAACACCTGTTCCGTCGGGGTGGCGACGCAGGACCCCGAATTGCGCAAGAAGTTTTCGGGGAAACCGGAGTACGTGGTCAACTTCTTCAATTTCGTCGCCCGGGAAACGCGGGAGGTCATGGCCCAGTTGGGCGTCCGCAAGTTCGAGGACCTGATCGGCAGGACCGACCTGATCGAGATCCAGGACGCCATCGATCATTGGAAGGCGAAGGGGTTCGACTTCGGCAATATCCTGTTCAGGCCCGTCGTCCCCTCCCATGTGGCGACCCGTCACGCGCGCAAACAGGACATCAGCAAGGACATCTATGGGATCATGGACAGGAAGTTGATCCAGGACTGCCAACCGGCATTGGAAAACAAATACCAGGTCCATTTGAACTACCCGATCAACAACACGGACCGGACCGTCGGAGCCATGTTGAGTTACGAGGTCTCCAAAAAGTTTGGCGAAAAAGGGTTGCTGCCGGATACGGTCAATGTGTTTTTCAAGGGGTCCGCCGGTCAGAGTTTCGGGGCTTTCCTGGCGCCGGGGATATCCTTCGCCCTGGAAGGCGACGCCAACGATTATCTTGGAAAAGGACTTTCAGGCGGCAAGATCGTGGTTTATCCGTCCAGGGAGGCCGCGTTTGTTCCCGAGGAAAATGTTCTGGTCGGCAACGTTCTGCTTTACGGGGCGATTTCCGGCAAGGCGTTCTTGCGCGGGACCGCCGGGGAACGCTTCGCCGTCCGCAACAGCGGGGCCCACGCGGTGGTGGAGGGCGTTGGCGACCACGGTTGCGAATACATGACCGGCGGCGTTGTCGCGGTGTTGGGAGAGACCGGGAGAAATTTCGCCGCGGGCATGAGCGGCGGCATCGCCTACGTGCTCGACCGGGCGAAAAATTTCCACGTCCATTGCAACAAGGGCATGGTAGAGCTTCTGCCCGTCGAGGAGGAGGAAGACGTTCAGACCCTGAAATCGCTGATCGAGGAACATTATCTCTGTACGCGCAGTTCCGTCGCGAAAAGGATACTGGACGAGTGGGAACTCACGCTCCCGTCGTTCGTCAAGGTTTATCCGACGGATTACCGGAAGGTGGTCGAGGCAAGGAAACGCGAAATGGAACAAGACATGGTGGGGGCATCCTGATGGGCGACGTACGCGGTTTCATGGAAATAAATAGAGAGACGCCTTCCTCGCGGCCGGTGCCGGAGAGGCTCAAGGATTACCGGGAAATCTATCAGGAGTTCCCGCTGGAGAAATACCGCCAGCAGGGCGCGCGGTGCATGGACTGCGGCGTGCCGTTCTGCCAGAGCGAAACCGGTTGTCCCCTGGGCAACCTCATCCCCGACTGGAACGACATGGTTTTCCGGGGACGCTGGGAAGACGCGCTGGCCTTGCTTCTCAAGACCAACAACTTCCCCGAGTTCACGGGCAGAATCTGCCCCGCCCCGTGCGAAGGGGCCTGCGTGCTGGGCATCAACGAGCCGTCAGTCGCCATCCGCAACATCGAGGAGATCATCGCCGAAAAAGGTTTCGACTACGGCTGGATGGACCCCAATCCCCCGAAGGACCGGACGGGGCGTAAAATCGCCATCGTCGGGTCCGGTCCGGCGGGCCTGTCAGCCGCCGACCAGCTCAACTCCGTGGGTCACGGCGTGACGGTTTTCGAGAAGGACGACCGCGTCGGCGGGTTGCTGATGTATGGCATCCCGCATTTCAAGCTCGACAAGACCGTGGTCAAGCGCCGGATCAAGTTGATGGAGTCGCGCGGCGTGGTTTTCAAAACCAATTCGCACGTGGGCGTGAACGTTTCCATCGAGGACTTGCGCGGGGATTTCGACGCCGTGCTCCTGTGCGGCGGCTCGCAAAAACCGCGCGACCTGCCGGTCGAGGGGCGCGAACTGGACGGCATCCACTTCGCGATGGAGTTCCTTCCCTTGCAGAACAAGCGCAACGAGGGAGACCGCATAGCGCCGGAGAAGTCCATAACAGCCCAGGGGAAAAACGTGCTGATCCTCGGCGGCGGGGACACGGGGTCCGACTGCCTGGGCACCTCCCTGCGCCAGGGAGCGAAAAACGTTTATCAATTCGAGTTGCTTCCCAAGCCGCCCAAGGCCCGGGCGGAGACCAATCCGTGGCCGCAATGGCCCGCCGTCGCCAAGATGACCTCCTCGCACGAGGAGGCGCAAAAGGAAATTACCGAATATTGCGTCTCCACCAAGAAGTTTTCCGGCAAGGACGGCAAGGTGGAGAAAGTCCACGCCGTCCGCGTCATGTTCGGGGAACGCGACCCCAAGACCGGACGCTCTCCCATCGTGGAGGTCCCCGGCTCGGACTTCGAGATCGACGTGGACCTCGTCCTGTTGGCCATGGGTTTTTTGCACCCGGTCCACGAGGGGATGGTCCAGCAGTTGGGCGTCAAGCTCGACGCGCGCGGGAACGTGTGGACGGACGAGAACAAGATGACCAGCGTGGAGGGCGTTTTCGCGGCCGGCGACATGGCGCGCGGGCAGTCCCTGGTGGTGTGGGCCATCGCCGAAGGCCGGGAAGCCGCCCGCGGCGTCGATAGCTACCTCATGGACCGCGTCCTTCTCCCGCGCAGTCAATTCCTGAAATAGACGCGCGCGGTTTTATCGGAGTTTTGCCTCCCTCCAGTTTTCCACGCGGAGGCCTTTTATTTTTCCAAAATCCGTGTCGTTGGCGATCAGGGTGCAATCATTGGCAAGCGCTATGGAGGCGATTAGAATATCGAAGTCGTCAACCGCCTTCCCCTTCGATCTTAGTTCGGCTTTGATCTTTCCAAATATTCGGGCGGATTCCTCGCTGTCTGGCAAAACGACCAGGTTTTTCTTGAACAGTTCAATGCGCTTGATGTTTGCCGCCGCCTTTTGGGATTTGTAAGCGCCGAAATACAGTTCCGCCAAAACGCTGTTGGACAATGCCAGCGAATAGACGCCCACTTCCGCCAGTTTTTTTTCCATGGAAGGGTCTCCATTGAGGAGATAAACGCAGGTGTTGGTGTCCAGGAGGTATTTCAGAAAATCTTCTCCGTCCTATCGGTTGATTTCCTGCTGGAATGGATATCGTTCAGCTGTTCCTCAACGGACCGGGTATCCTCCCAAGCGCCGCATGCCGACAATAACTCGCGGGTGGCCTCTTTTTCGTTCGCACCGGGCTGAATGATTTCCTTTTTGAAGAAACGAACGATTTTGACCATTCTTTCCTGAGCCGGTTCTGGAAGGTCTTGGACTTCTTTTAATAGTTCTTCCTCGAAGATTGTTTTTGTTTTCATAAAACCTCCTGCGGAAATTATAAATCATTTCGCATCCGCAAACCAAGGGACTTCGTCCGATGTGGACTTTACTGCAATTTCAAGTTTTGTCGATTTTCATCCCCTGAAAGCATGGTTTCGTTGAATTTGAGGACCAGCGCGCTCAGGACGAAGAACAAGAGGAGCGTCGAGAAGAAGTAGGGGGAGTGCGCCTCGTAGGCGAGCGACGCCTGGCGACCCGGCATGATCAGCGGGAGCAGGGCGCCGACGAGGAAGTTGATCGCCAGCGTCGCCTGAATCAGGACCCGTTGCCGACCGGGGTACTTGAGCAGAAAGCCCGCCAGCGTAAGAAAAGGCAGAATCAGGGTGGAGAAATAGAGCCGGTTGTCGTGCGGTGACAGCAACAGGATGGCCGTGGTCGCCAGACCGCATTCCAGCAGAGAGCGTCCGGGGCTTGCGTTTTGCGGGTTTCCGCCGACGGTCAACGCGAAAAAAAACAGTAGGGCCAGCGCCGCCGCCATCCAAAGGTTCATGACCGTTTTTTGCGGAAGGTTCGCGAAATTGACCTTGGGGTATTTCGGCGGGTCGATGTCGTTTTCGTTCAGGTATTTCAACAGGATCCCTTTGAGGGAGTGGTTGACGGGGGCGTCGACTTGCAGGAGCGCCGACCGGCCCCAGTTCTTGATCAGGTCCAGGTTTTTGTGAAAGCCGAAAAAAAACGACGGGGCAACGAACAGCACGACGAGGCTCAGGAGAATATAAACGCAGATTTTGAATCTCCTTTTGACCAGGAAATAAAACAGGAACAGCAGGGGAGTGATCTTGACGGCTACGGCGAGGCCGATCAGGAAAGACGGCAGGACCTCGCGCCCCTTCTCGATCATGTACAAAGCGGCGACGACGAGGAAAAAAATCAGGAAGTGAACGTTGCCGGACCGGAACTCCTCGACCAGGTATCCCGCGCCGACCGCGAGCGCGATGGTCGCCGTTTTGGCGAAAGGTCCTTTCTCGATCCCCATCCATTTTTGGACGATCGCGGCCACGCCGTATAGGGACGCGAGCTTGAAAAGAAAAAATAGAAAAGCGGCGACCTCGAAATCGAATAAGGCGAGCGGGACGAACAGGAGGACGGATATGGGGGCGTAACGGAATTGAAGCCCGGTCCGCACCTCGCCTTCCTGGATGAACTTTTCGGGATAGAGTTCGAAGCCGGGGTCGAAGGCCCTTTCGGCGACTTGATAGTAGGTGCGGAAATCGACGCTATGGGTGGCGCTGTAATAACCGAAGTAGGTCGTCAGCAGGAAAAGCGCTGCCAGCCCGGTTATTTTGAGGCGGCGGTCCATCATGGGCCCGCCAACGGAGATAAACCCATATCATGGCGCCAGTTTCTGAAAGAAACCCTTGAGTATTTCCTTGATCGGTTTGCCGTCGATCTCCGCCAGTTCCTGGAACAGTTCTTTCTGCCGCTTGGTCAGCTTCCTGGGCGTTTCGACTATGAAATGGAGGATCTGATCTCCCCGCCCATGTCCGCGCACATGGGGTATTCCCGCGCCGGGGATGCGGTGGTTTTCCCCGCTCTGCGTACCCGCGGGTATGGAAATGGTTTTGCTCTTTCCGTCTAGTAAGGGGACCTCGATTTCCGCCCCCAGGGCCGCCTGCGAGAACGAGATGGGCATCCTGGCGTGGATGTCGTAGCCGTCCCTGTGGAAGAACTCGTGGGCTTCCACGTGCAGGAAGACGTAAAGGTCTCCAGGCTGGGCGCCGATGGGCCCGGCTTCGCCCTCTCCGCGCAAGCGGAGGCGGGAGCCCTCGTCCACCCCGGCGGGGATGGAAACGGAGACTTTCTTTCTTTCCGGGACGCGTCCCTCGCCGCGGCAGGATTTGCAGGGGTCAGCGATGATCTGTCCGGCGCCTCTGCACTGGGGGCAGGTACTGCTCATGCTGAAGAACCCCTGCGTCCGGATGACCTGGCCGGTCCCCCTGCAGGTCGAACAGGCGCGCGGCGACGTGCCGGGTTTGCATCCCGATCCCCTGCAGGTCTTGCATTCGACGTGTTTGTTGATTTCGACTTCTTTATGCGTCCCGAATGCCGCCTCGGTGAAATCGATCGTCAAGTCCAGGCGCAGGTCGGCGCCGGTCGCGGGGCGCCCGCCGCCAAAAAAGTCCGAGAAAATGTCGCCGAAAGAGGAGAAGATGTCCTCGAACCCCTGGAACCCTCTGAACCCCTGGCCTTTCAGCCCGTCGTGCCCGAATTGGTCGTAGACCCGCCTTTTCTCGGGGTCTCTGAGGACTTCGTACGCTTCGGAAGCTTCCTTGAACTTGTCCTCGGCTTCCTTGTTGTCGGGATTTTTGTCGGGGTGAAATTTGATCGCCAACTGCCGGTAGGCTTTTTTGATTTCCGTTTCCGAGGCGTCCCGGGAGACGTTCAGGATTTCGTAGTAGTCGCGTTTTGTCATGGTTCCCTTTTTCGTTTGACCGCCGGGAGCCGCCCCCGATCCGGGCCAAAAACAAATTCAGTTTACGGGAAAGTCCCCCGCGTTGAACAGAAAAAAACGGGGTGGGTTGGCCCCCGGCTGGAATTCCGGTCAAGCGGGAGGTTTTTTCAGTTTGGCCACTTTGACCTTGACCGGTTTGATCAGTTTTTCGCGGAACATGTAACCGGGTTCCAGGTCCTCGACGACCCTATTGTCCTGCGCCGGGTCCTCGGTCTCGACGGTGATGAAAACCTCGTCGGTGGACGGATCGAACGCCCGTCCCCTGGCCTCGATCAAGGTCACTCCCTGGTCCTTGATCTCGCGGGTGAATTGCGAAACGATCATCTCGATCCCTTCGTGCAGGCGGTCGAAGTCGCGGTTATCCCTGGCCGCCTGTGAAGCCCGTTTCAGGTTGTCGAGGATCGGCACGAGTTGGGCGAACAGGTTGGCCTTGAACTGGTCCAAACGGTTTTCGTTCTCCCGTTGCAGGCGCGCCCTGAATTCGTCGTTTTCCGCCGTCTTTGCCTTGTAGGCGGCGATGTATTCCCGTAACCGCTTGTCCTTTTCCTCCGCCTCCTGCTTCAATTTTTCGACGAAAGTTGGGAGCCGTTCCTCCGCGGAGGAGACGTCGGCGCCCTCCAGCATTCCCTGGCGTTTGTCCGTTACGGTGAACCTGGGTTTGTCATCCTCGTTTTTTTCCTGGTCGTAGTTTTTCATCGCTGGGGGTTCTTTATTCGGCGGCTAAAAAATCCGCCGGGAATGAATATAGGCAAAAGGGGCATGGAAAAAAACATGCCCCTTTGCTTTGCGATCAAGCGATTTCTCCGGAACGCCGGCGTTGCCGGGAAAATTATTTTTTGCCGATGTCCTCGAACTCGGCGTCCACGACATCGTCGTTCGGCGATTTCTTCTTGCCGCCCTCGTCCTTGGCCTGGTCCCCGGCGCCTTGCGCCTGGGAGTACAGGGTTTGCGCGATTTTATGCGCGACCTGGTTGAGTTTCTCGATCTCGTCTTTCATGGCCTGCGCCGTGTTGGAGTCGATGGCTTTTCTGGCTTCCTCCACGGCCTTTTCCGCCGCCTTGACCTCGTCCTCCGGGAGTTTTTCCTTGTTCTCCTTGACCGTTTTTTCCGTATTGTAGATCAGGCTGTCCAACTGGTTGCGGACGTCGATCAACTCGCGGCGTTCCTTGTCCGCGGCGGCGTTGACCTCGGCGTCCTTGACCATGTTCTGGATGTCCTGTTCCGACAGGCCGGTGGACCCGGTGATGGCGATCTTCTGCTCCTTGTTCGTGGCTTTGTCCTTGGCGGTGACGTTCAGGATGCCGTTGGCGTCGATGTCGAAGGTGACCTCGATCTGGGGCAGGCCCCTCGGCGCCGGGGGGAGGCCGTCCAGATGGAACCGCCCGAGGGAGCGGTTGTCCTTCGCCATTTCCCGTTCGCCCTGGAGCACGTTGATCTCCACGCTTGGCTGGTTGTCGCTGGCGGTGGAGAAGACCTCGCTCTTGCGGGTGGGGATGGTGGTGTTGCGCTCGATGATGCGCGTGGTGACGCCGCCCAGGGTTTCGATGCCGAGGGACAGCGGGGTGACGTCGAGCAACAAGATGTCCTTGACCTCGCCCGACAGGACGCCCGCCTGGACCGCCGCGCCCAGGGCCACGACTTCGTCCGGGTTCACGCCGCGGTGCGGTTCCCGGCCAAACAGGTCTTTCACCAGTTTCTGCACCTTGGGTATGCGGGTCGAGCCCCCCACCAGGACCGCCTCGTGGATGTCCGCGGCTTTCAGGCCCGCGTCGGCCATGGCCCGCTTGCAGGGGTCCATGCTCTTGTTGATGAGGTCGTCGACCATCGCCTCGAACCTGGCCCGGCTCAATTTCATGGTCAGATGCTTGGGCCCGTTCTGGTCGGCGGTGATGAACGGCAGGTTGATCTCGGTTTCGTTGACGGAGGAAAGCTCCATCTTGGCCTTCTCGGCGGCTTCCTTCAGCCGTTGCAGGGCCATGTTGTCTCTTCGCAGGTCGATTCCCTGGTCTTTCCGGAACTCCTCGATCAACCAGTCGATGATCCGCTGGTCGAGGTTGTCGCCGCCCAGATGGGTGTCGCCGTTGGTGGATTTGACCTCCACGACGTTATCGCCGACTTCCAGCACGGAGATGTCGAACGTGCCGCCGCCAAAGTCGTACACGGCGATCATCTGGTCCTTTTTCTTGTCCAGCCCGTAGGCCAGCGCCGAGGCCGTGGGTTCGTTGATGATGCGTTTGACCTCCAGGCCCGCGATGCGTCCCGCGTCCTTGGTGGCCTGCCTTTGCGCGTCGTTGAAATAGGCCGGGACCGTGATCACCGCTTCCGTCACCGTCTCGCCAAGGTAGGCTTCCGCCGACCTTTTCAGCTTTTGCAGGATCATCGCCGAAATTTCCGGCGGGCTGTATTTTTTTCCCCCGGCATGGACGAGGACGTCGTTCTTGGGGCCTTTGGCCACCTTGTAGGGCACCATTTTCATTTCCTCGGAGACTTCCTCGATGGACCTTCCCATGAATCTCTTGATGGAGTAAATGGTGTTTTCCGGGTTGGCGATGGCTTGCCGTTTGGCGACCTGTCCGACGAGGATTTCGCCGTCCTTGGTGAAGGCCACGACGGAAGGGGTGGTGTGGCTTCCTTCTTCGTTGACGATCACTTTGGGCTCGTTGCCTTCCATCACGGCGACCACGGAGTTGGTGGTCCCTAAATCGATGCCTATAATTTTTCCCATGGCGAAATCCTTTCAGATTACATGAATATTTCGGTAATATGCTTATGCGGGTAGCTTCAAGGAGTGCGAGTCCGCTCTGCCTGGGATGGAATAAGACCGGCAAGCCCCCGTGTCAAGGCGACTTAGGGCTTTTTTTAGAAAAAAACGCATTTCCCTCCGAAACGTCCTCTTTCAAGGGTATCTTTATGTCAAACGTCTGGAAAATATCAAGAAAATGGTGTTTCCGCGGCGGAAAAAGCTTATAATTATTCCAAGTTAAACCGCATTTCGGGAAAGGCGTCATGAGAGAAACAGGCGAAGGGGATCACAGAGAATTCACCCGGGTTCCCATCAAAATCGAGGTTCAGATCAATTCCGGCGGGAAATCCATCTTTTCCGAGCAAACGCGCGATGTGAGCATGAAAGGTCTCTTCATGCTGTGCCAGGAGCATGCTTTGGAAGCGGGCTCCGCCTGCGACGTAATTCTTTTCCTGGGCGGCAGGGAAGAAGGCATCCGCATCGAGGTGAAGGGGATGGTGGAACGTTCGACTCCTCAGGGGATGGGTATCCAATTCACCGAGATCGGCCTGGAAAGTTACGAGCATTTGCACAACCTGGTTTTGTACAATTCCCAGGACTCGCATAAAGTAGAACAGGAAATGAAAGACCACATGGGGTTGAAGCGCCGGGAATGATCCGGGCCGTTTTCGATTTATAGGGAAACGGCGTATTCGTAGGCGACCTTGGGAAAACACTCCAGTTTGGAGTCCGGGCTACAGTTGAAAACCTTGACGCCTGTGTTGGACAGGATTTGCGCCCCGTAACAAAGCATTTTTCGCATCTTGGGGAACTCGGTTTGTTCGTGCGTGTGGGAATGGAAATCATAACCGAAAAAGTGCGTCCGGGCGCAGTCGTGTTTCAAATCCAACCCCAGGTAGAAAATCTCCTTGAAACCCATATAGACCGCGATCTGTAAGGCCATATAAGAGACGGTGTACCCCGAATAAATCCCCCTCGCAAGGTCCCAGCTGAACCCCTCCGAACCCAGCAGTTTGATGGGGATGCCCCAGGGGCGGTCCTCAAGCGTAAACAAATAATTGGCGGTTCTCAGCGCTTCCGGGCATTGCTCGAACAACCGCAGGTCCATGGCGCAGTGGTAAAGCGTGGCGGGGAAGATTTTCGACGACCGGTTGAGCCCCATGACGATCCTCCGGCGCAACGGGCTCAGGTCCAGGGAATTCAGCGA
>JACQQK010000045.1 GCA_016207065.1 Nitrospinota bacterium | reverse complement strand
CCCCCGGTTCGGAGAGAATCTTCGAGACGATTCAGCGGGACGGTATTTCGAGGGAATTTCAGGAAGCCGGAGGGGTCGTGCTGGCCAACGCCTGCGGTCCCTGTATCGGGCAGTGGAAGCGCGACGGAGTGGCCAAGGGGGAGCCAAACAGCATCATCACCTCCTACAACCGCAATTTCCAGGCGCGCAACGACGGGAACCCCGACACGCTTTCGTTCATCAGCAGTCCCGAGGTGGTCGTCGCCCTGGCCTTCGCCGGCTCGATGAAGTTCAATCCCATCACGGACGCCATCAAGGACAAGGACGGCAAGGACTTCAAGTTCGCGCCGCCCGCCGGGGACGTCGTGCCCGCGAACGGCTTCGCCTCCAAGAACAGCGGTTACGAAACTCCGACCCTGTCCGGGGAGGTCATTATCGACTCGAAGAGCGAGCGTCTTTCCTTTCTGTCCCCGTTTCCCAAGCAAGATCCGGTCAAGGACTACCGGGACCTTCTAGTGCTGTTCAAGGCCAAGGGGAAATGCACGACGGACCATATCTCTCCCGCCGGCAAGTGGCTGGACTACCGCGGCCACCTCGACAACATCAGCAAGAACATGTTCCTGGGGGCGACCAACACTTTCGCCGAAGGCGCCGGAAAAGGCAATAACTTGTTGACCGGGGAGAAAGGCGTCGAGCTCAACCAGGCCGCCCGGCATTACAAGGGCCAGGGCAAAGGCTGGGTGGTCATAGCGGACGAAAACATCGGCGAAGGTTCCAGCCGCGAACATGCGGCGATGGAGCCCCGGCATATGGCGGGACGGGCGTTTATCGCCAAGTCCTACGCCCGCATCTTCGAGGCCAACCTCAAGAAACAGGGGGTCCTGCCGCTCGCCTTCGCCAACAAGGACGACTACGACAAGATCCAGGAAACCGACAAGATCGCCTTGAACGATCTGGACAAACTAGCTCCCGGCAAACCGGTGAGCATGACGGTGACGCATCAGAACGGCGGCAAGGACACCATCTCGCTGTCGCACACTCTGAATCAGGATGAGATCCAATGGTTCTACGCCGGATCGGCGCTCAACTACGTCGGCGAGCAGAGAAGAAAGGCAAAAACGGCCTCCGCTTGACAAGGGGGGATCGGAAGAGTTCAGTTCCTCAGGAGCCGGGTCCCGAAAGGGACCCGGTTTTTTTTATTCAATCGCCTTCCCAGAGACTCCGGGCCTTCAACTCCTGTTCGATGGTTTCGATCTTCTGCTTGAGGATGGGGACCTTTTTCTTGCTGGAGGGGTTATTTCCCTGGTTCATGCTGGACTCCAGCAGTTTCTTGGTGGACTCGTAAAGACAGAGCAGTTCTTCGTCGTCGATATCTTCAATATTCTTGAGATTCATGAGAATAGTTATTTTGGTGGTTAAACGCTTTTTACCGGATCCGGACCGAGGGAATCCGGCATACAACCTTACGCCAGATCTTGGAGAGCGGGGTTTCAGGAGATCCACCTCTCGTCATCCGCCAGATGGATCCAGCCTTTTTTCTTGCCGTTCCTCCAAACGACTTTGATCCACTCGCCTTTCCGTTCGACGGGGAACACCAATGTCCCGCGCGGCAAGCGGTTGCATTTCTCTCCGTTTACCTTCAAATGAACGTAGCGGGTCTTGTCGAGAATAATACCCTTTTCCATGGCAAGGTCAAGGGTTCTCGGGGGCCAGTTTCAGAGTTTTATTTTTATCATATTTCCCGCTTTTCACAAGCTTTAACAATTCGCCCGGGACCAGCGGGTCGGTCTCCTTCATGCCGTTGAGAACGGCGATCTCCAGGTCGCGCTTTTTGTCGCCGAGTTCGTTGACGGCGATGCCGTGAAAGGTGTCGCCGGACTTGACTTTGTAAATATCGATGTATTCGTCTTTATAGTTCTGCTTGTCGTTTTTGTTTCGCTTGCCGCCAAAGGGCAGACCCTCGAGGCGGGAGAGATAGGTTTCCCTGCCTTCCTCCAATCGCCTTTCCCGGGCCAGAAGCGAGGTGGACAGCGATTCCGCCTTGATGATCCTTTCCCTGGTTTCCGGATGCGATGCCTGAAAGGAATGATACGACTGCCCGGAAAAGATTTCCTGCCGCCTCAGCGCTCTCAGAAAACTGACCATCCCTTGCGGGTCGTAACCGGCATCGGTCACGTTCATCATCCCCTGCGCGTCGGATTCCAACTCCGCGTCGCGCCCGTATCCGAGGTTGATCTGTTGAAACATCTGGGTGCTCACCAGGAGCCACTTGGAAGCATTTTGCGGGCTGGCGATGGCGCCCCCGACGCTCAGGATGGCGGCGCCGATGGAACGGAGCATCATTTTCGCGCCGTGGTGATTGGTGACGTGCCCGATCTCATGCCCCATGACCCCGGCCAACTCGGCTTCGCTATTGAGCGTCGCGAGGATGCCGCGCGTGACGTAAATGTATCCGCCCGGCAAGGCAAAGGCGTTGATCTCGGAGCTGTCCACCACCTTGAAAAAATACTTACTGAACACCTTGTCGGCAAGATGAGAGGTCAGCTTTTGTCCGACTCCATCGACATAGAGTTGCAGGGATTTGTCCTGATAAATCCCGTAAAATTCGGCGACGTCCTTGTCCGCCCCCTTACCGATCGACAATTCGGTTTCCTCGTCGATAAACGGGACGGAGAAAGCGGCGGGAGACAAAATCAAAACAGCCGCGATACCGATACTGGCCGCGCAAATCAGCTTTCGGTTGAAAATAAAAAATAAGCCGGGAATCGACATCGGGTCTTGTGGGTTTGGGAAAGTTAAAAAAAAGGACGTGGGCCGCGCGGGCCCGATTCTTCCACCGCCTCCCTTGCAAACGCCGCTCTTGTCTTCTCAGAGAGGGCCGCTGAAAATCAGGCGCGTCCTTCCAGCTTTTCGATCCATCGGTCCACCTTGCTCATGTCCTGGTTGCCGGGAAATTTACTTTTCATTTCTCTAAGGACCAGCAAGGCGTTTTTGGGGTCGTTATCCAGTTCGTAGCACCGGACCAAATCGAGGTAAATGGGAAAGAGAGGCAATGAGGCATTTTGTTCCACGATCGACTTGAGCAGATCGATGGCTTTCTTGAAATTCCTACCGGCCTCGTGGGAGTATGCCAACCCCAATTGCGCGAGGCCGTGATACAGGTCTCCCGTCCCGGTCGCTCCGGCAACCTCGGAGTATATCTGTCCGGACTTTTCAAATTGCCGGGACCGGTAATAAGCGTCGGCCAGAATCAATTTAGCGCGCTGTTTTTGCCTGCCCGGGGCGATTTTCTCCACCCGTTCATTCAAGTCCGCGATGGCCTGCTCCGGACTTTTATCGAAATCCTCCTGAAGTTTTTGTTTCATTTCAAACAACAGGGATTCCATCCGGACAACCTGAACTTGTTGGTTGTACCGGTAAACCCAGAGAGCGCCTAGAAGGACGATCAACCCCGCGGCCGCGGACGCAACGAGAGTCCGATTATTCCTGCAAAACCCCAGGACCTTGTCCGACGCGGTCAGGAACTGGTCCGGCTCCTTGATCAATTGTTTTCTGGAAAGCCTGACGCGGGTAACCATGGCCATGAAAAATATGGTTGGAATCGTCCGAATTTTCCGAGGGAGAACATGTGAATTTATTATAAGCACAAAGGATTTTTACATACAAGGGATTTCTACCCCCTCGATATTTTTCCGAAAAATTCGATTTTAACGATCGGCGTTTGGTTATAATGTTGGATCGATCCGTCACTACAGTTCAACACTTCATCGTATAATCATGGACACAAATAAAATCGGAGTCGTGGGCGCCGGAAGCTGGGGCACGGTATTGTCGCAACTGCTGGCGGAAAGAGGTTGTTATGTAGACTTGTGGGTGTACGAAACGGACCTCTGCGAGACCATCAACCGGGACCGCGAAAACTCCATGTTCATGCCGGGGCTACGTCTCTCGGAAAAAATCCGGGCCACGAATTCCCTTGCGATGGCGACGCGCGACAAGCGAACGCTGGTCCTCGCGCTACCCACGCACGTGACGCGCCAAACCGTCAAAGACCTTGTTCCCCACCTGCGCCCCGGCTGTCTGATCGTCAACGCCAGCAAGGGGATTGAAAACGACAGTCTGTTCACGGTCCATCAGATATTGCGGGAATCGATCGGCGTCCCGTGTTCCGTCGCGGCGATTTCCGGCCCCACGTTCGCGGCGGAGATCGCCCGCCATTGCCCTTCGGCCCTGGTCGCCGCGGCCGAGGACCTGACGACAGCGCGGGCCGTCCAGGAAATATTTTCCACGCCGACCTTGAAGGTATTCGCCAGCTCCGACCTCCTTGGGGTCGAGCTGGGCGGCGCCTTGAAAAACGTCATCGCCATCGCCACGGGAATTTCCGACGGCCTCGAACTGGGATATAACGCCCGCGCCGCCTTGATCACGCGCGGCCTGGTGGAGATGAAACGCATCGGCACGGCCCTCGGCGCGCGGCCTGAAACCTTCTCGGGCTTGTCCGGGATGGGCGACCTGGTCCTTACGTGCACGGGGGACCTCAGCCGCAACCGGACGGTGGGGATCAAGCTTGGACGGGGCGAAAAACTCGCCGATCTCGTCTCCGGCATGAAGAGGGTCGCCGAAGGCGTCCTGACCGTGAAATCGGCCTACCGCCTGAAAGAGAAACTGGGCATCCAGGCCTCCATCATTCAAGAGACCTTCCGGGTGCTCTATGAGGAGAAACCCGCGCGGCAGGCCCTGACGGACCTCTTGAAAGTGGAGATTTCAACCGAGTTCGCCGGCGTCAAGGGCCTGGAATGAATAAAGACGCGCTGAAAAAACTTCTGGACGATATTTACCGGCGCAAGACGACCCCCGGGAAAGCCCTTCAGCAATTAAAGCGCCTGCCCTACGAGGACCTGGGTTTCGCGCGGATCGACCACCACCGCGCGCTCCGGGGCGGCGTCCCGGAAGTGATCTACTGCGAGGGCAAGTCCGCCGAACAGGTGGCCTTGATCATACAAAAGATGCGGCGGGCGGGAAGCGAAATCCTGGCGACGCGCCTCGACCGCGGCGTTTACGAATCCATCAAGCGCTCCGTCCCTTCCCACGGCGAGTACAACGCCCTGGCCCGCGCCCTGGTCGTAAGGAAGAAACGGCGGACAAGGAGGATCGGCTCGATCGTCATCGCCACCGCGGGCACGTCGGACATCCCCGTGGCCGAGGAAGCGGCGGTCACCGCCGACCTGCTCGGAAGCCGGGTGGAAAAGATTTTCGACGTGGGAGTCGCGGGCATCCACCGCTTGCTGGACAAGATCGACCGGCTTCGCCAGGCCCGGGCGGTCGTGGTCGTGGCGGGCATGGACGGGGCGCTGGCCAGCGTGGTGGGCGGGTTGATCGACAGACCGGTCATCGCCGTTCCGACCAGCGTGGGCTACGGCGCTTCGTTCAAAGGCCTCTCGGCCCTGTTGGCCATGTTGAACAGTTGCGCCGCGGGCGTGGCCACGGTCAACATTGACAACGGCTTCGGCGCGGGTTGCCTCGCGCACAAGATCAATCTCCTGGGCGAGCCCGAAGAAGATACCGAATGAGCCTTTCCATCCCTTCCTCCGGTCCAACCTCCGGCTCGTAGTGGAAATCGCGCCGCGCCCGCGCGATGTCGAAATAATGCGACGTCGCCAGTTGGGATGCGAGAAACCGGGTCATCCGCGGCTCTCCCGGCAGTTTGAACGCCTTGTAAACTGTCTCCATAAGGGCGCCCATCGCGTACGCCGTCCGATAAGAGACACAACGCCGAACCGGAGGAATCCCCATCTTTTGCAGGAGACGCCCGATCCAATCCCAGAGGACCACCGGTTGTCCGTCGCTGACGAAATAACATTTCCCTTCCAGGGGAGAACCGGGCTCCAGGAAGTCGCACGCGCGGACATGCGCCAACGCGGCGTTGTCTATGTAAATGAGGTCCACCTTGTTGCGCCCGTCCCCTACCCTGACCAACTGGCCCTTGCCCGCTCTCTCCAGGATCCGGGGAATCAGATGCGGGTCCCCCGGACCCCATATCAGATGCGGTCTCAGGGAAACCGCGCGCAGACCGTCCTTGCCGTTCGCCTCGACAACCATGCGCTCGGCGATGGCCTTGGTCCGCGGATAATCGCAGAGGTAGGACCGGGGATACGGGACGCTCTCGTCCACGTTTTCCATGTCCCGGTTGTCGTACACGACGCTGGGAGAACTGGTGAAAACCAACTTTTTCACCGAGGCCCGGAGACAAGCGTCGATGACGTTCCGGGTCCCCTCGACGTTGACGCCGAAAAATTCGCGCCTGTCGCCCCAGATCCCCGGAACGGCGGCGGCATGGAACACCGCGTCCCTCCCTTCACAAGCTTTGAAGACGGCTTCCCGGTCCCGCAAATCGGCTTGCATGGATTCCACGCCCTCGGGCAACGACGGGTATTTCCGCCGCCCGAGAACGCGGACCCGGTCGCCGCGTTCATGGAGTTTCCGAACGATGGCGCCGCCTAGAAAACCGCCTCCGCCCGTGACCAATACGCGCATATTGATTTGTCCCTCAATTGGGCTTCTCAAGATCCGGCCCAATCTTAATATATTGAATCGGACTTAAACAGGCCTTATATTTTAAACGCACGACTCGTGAACAAACACAAATCCACCACCAGGAACGACTATGCGCGCGACCGATGAAAAAAGGCAGAACCCGGAATATTTCTCACCCGTGTACGAAATGGCGTTGAAACAGTTTAACAGGGCGGCTGAAAAGTTGGAGTTGGACCCAAACTTGATCGAGCGGATCAAGACCCCGGACCGTTGCCTGGTCGTCAGTTTGCCCGTATTGATGGACGACGGCAAGGTCAGGACGTTTCACGGATACCGGGTCCAGCACAACGACGCCCTCGGACCCGGCAAGGGCGGCATCCGGTACCATCCGAACGTCAATTTGGGCGAAGTCGCGGCGCTGGCCATGTGGATGACGTGGAAAGGCGGTCTGATGGGAATCCCCTTGGGCGGCGCCAAAGGCGGCGTCGCCTGCGACCCCAAAAAATTGTCCGAACACGAGCTCGAAAGATTGACGCGGCGGTACACCCACGCAATTTCGCCCCTCATCGGCCCGGAAATAGACGTCCCCGCGCCGGACGTCGGGACCAACGCGCAAACGATGGCCTGGATCATGGACACCTACTGCATGCAGACCGGATTTCACACCACGGGCGTCGTGACCGGCAAACCTCCCATCATGGGCGGTTCCCTGGGAAGGGAGGAAGCCACGGGGATGGGAGTGGTGTTCACGATCCAGGAAGCGGCGAAAAAAATCAACCTGTCCATCGAGGGCGCCACCGTCGCCGTCCAAGGCTTCGGAAACGTGGGATACCAGTCCGCGCGAATCCTGCAACAAAAAGGCGCGAAGGTGGTGGCCGTCAGCAACTCCATGGGCGGCGTGTACAATAAAAACGGTTTGCGGGTCCAAGCCCTCCGTAAGTACGCCGAGGGAAACAGGGACCTGGCGAATTTCCCGGGAGCGGAAAAAATCACGAACCAGGAACTGCTGGCCCTGGAGTGCGATATCCTGATCCCCGCGGCGCTGGAAAACCAGGTAACGAGGGAGAACGCCGACAAGGTGAAATGTAAAATCTACGCGGAGGGCGCGAACGGCCCCACCACCCCCGATGCCGACGAAATATTGACAAACAAGGGCATTTTCATGATACCCGACATCCTCTGCAATTCCGGCGGCGTGGTGGTCTCCTATTTCGAATGGGTCCAGGACCTGCAGAACTTCTTCTGGGAAGTGGACGAGATCAACCGGCGGATGGAAAACATCATCAAGCGGGCGTTTTTGGATACCTGCGACCTGGAAATCCAAAGGAAAGTGGGGATGCGGACCGCCGCGTTGATGCTTGGCGTCAAAAGGGTGGCGGAAGGCATGCGGGTACGCGGCTTGTACCCGTGAGGAGGAAACGCTATTTGCCAGTCACAACGGCAGGCTGGCGCTCGCGTCGACCGTCATGAGTTCGTCCGCGGGGTTCTTGAGAAAGCGATGATAGCCCGCGCAGGCGATCATGCCGGCGTTGTCGGTGCAATGAACGGGTCTCGGCACGAGACATTCGATCCCTCGTTTTCCGGCTTCCTCGCGGATTTTCTCCCGCAACCGTCCGTTGGCGGCGACGCCGCCCGTAACCACGACCCGGCGCAACCCTTCCCGCTCGCAGGCGGCCATTGCCTTCCCGGCCAGAACGTCAACCGCGGCATCTTGGAAACTCGCCGCGATGTCGGCGTCCGACAACCGCGTCCCGCCGCCGGTTTCCCGCTTTAGAAGCAGGTTCCTGACGGAGGTTTTCAAACCGCTGAAGCTGAAATCCAGCGACCCCGCCTCCAACCACGACCTCGGAAAACGGTGCGCTCCGGAATTTCCCGAACGGGCCAAGTCCTCGATGGCGGGGCCGCCCGGATACCCGAGCCCCATCATCTTCGCGACCTTGTCGAAGCATTCCCCCGCGGCATCGTCGCGGGTACGCCCGAGGAAACGGTATTCTCCAAAACCGTCCGCCCGGCAGAGGTCCGTATGGCCGCCGGAGACGATCAGGGCCAGGAACGGGAACGCGACTTCGGCCTCGAGGAAAATGGCGAGGAGGTGCCCTTCGAGATGATTGACGCCGACCAACGGTTTCCTCAAGGCATAAGCGATTCCCTTGGCGGCGTTGACGCCCACCAGCAGGGAGCAGACGAGGCCGGGGCCGGCCGTGACGGCGATCAGGTCCATTTGCTCAATACGGGTCCCCGCTTGCTCCAAGGCTTGCTGGACGACTTCATGGACCCGTTCGATATGGGCGCGGCCCGCCAGTTCCGGGACGACGCCGCCGTATTTGGCGTGAATCGGGACCTGACTGCTGACGACGTTGGACAGAAGCGTCCTGCCGTCTTTCAAGACGGCGGCGGACGTTTCGTCGCAGGACGTTTCAATTCCAAGGATCAACACCGGTCACTGTTTCGCCTTGGCGGCCAGGGCGCTACTCATGACCTCCCATCCAGACAGCAGGGATACCGCCTGGCGCAGTTGGCCGTCTTTTTCCAGCTCCTCGTCAAGGGCCGCGACCAACCGTCCTTTTTGCTCCATTTCGGAGTCTTTTTTCAGGGGTTCCTCCTCAACGGGCTCCTCTTCGCTCTTTTTTCCCTTGAGATGTTTTTTCAGGTCGATTTCGCGGAGAAACTTGCGCATCTTCTCCTTCTCGGACTGGGCCTTTTTGTCGCTTTCGGATTCCTTGTCCTCTTTTTCCTTTGTTTCCTCTACCTGGGGAGTCTGTTCCACCACGATATCCGGCATGATGCCGTTCTCCTGGATCACTCGTCCGCTGGGCGTGTAATAGCGGGCGGTGGTCAGGCGCAGGGCCGACCCGTCGCTCAACGGAATTATGGTCTGGACGGAACCTTTCCCGAACGTCGACGTCCCCAGCACCACGGCGCGCCCAAGGTCCTGCAAGGCGCCGGCGACGATTTCCGAGGCGCTGGCGCTACCGCCGTTCACCAAGACGATCATGGGATAATTCACCCTCTGGACCTTTTCGTGGGTGGTGAAGCGCATGTTCTGTTCCTCGGCCCGGCCTTTGGTGTAAACGATCAGATTGTCCTTGTCCAAAAACCGGTCGGAAACCTCCACGGCCTGATTGAGCAAGCCGCCGGGATTGTTCCTCAGGTCGAGCACCAATTTAGTTATGCCCTGTTTCCCGAGGTCCTCCAGGGCCTTGTCCAGGTCGCCGCTGGTGGTCTTGGTGAAGCTCCTGATTTTGACGTATCCGACGTCCTTGGCGAACATCTTGCTCTTGACGCTCTGCACCTTGATGATATCGCGCACCAGCGTAAAATCCCTGGGCTCCTTGAAAGAGTCGCGGAAAATGGTGATGGTTATCGGCGTCCCGGTTTCCCCGCGGAGATGGCTGACGGCATCGGCAAGCGTCATATCGACGGTCGATTCGTCCTCGATCTTGATGATTTTATCGCCCGCCAGGATCCCGGCCTTGGAGGCGGGGGTCCCGTCGATCGGCGACACGACGGTCAACAGGCCGTTTTTAATGCCGATCTCGATGCCCAAGCCTCCGAACTTTCCGGAGGTCTCCACCTGCATCTCCTTGTAGGATTCCGGAGGCAGGTACGAGGTATGAGGGTCCAGGGTCCTCAGCATTCCGCGGATCGCGCCGTTGACCAGGTTTTCGTTGTTCACTTCCTCTACATAACTGGTCTCGAGGAGCGAAAGGATCTCGGAAAAGACTTTCAACCGCTCGTAGGTGTCTTTCTTTTTCGCGGTTTCCTTCGGGGCCTCGTCCGCGGCGTAAACAAAAGACGCCGGCCCGAAAACCAAGCCGGCGGCAACGAATGCCGCGCCCAGAAAGGCGAGGACCGCGGAAGTTTTTGAGGGGATTTTGTTTGTGCGACGATTCAAGATGGCTTCTCCGCTAAAAGGTTTGTCACGTCCGTCATTATACCCCAAGGGGGATTATTTTTTCGCCATTCGAAACCAACTCGTGGGTTCGATGGGTTTTCCGTCCTTGCGCAATTCAAAATACAACGCTTCGCCGACCAGGGAGCCGGAATCGCCCGATTTGGCGATAATTTGCCCGGACCGGACTTTTTTGCCGACGGCGGTGACGATCTCGTCCAAATGCCCGTAAAGGGTATGGAAGTTTTCGCCGTGTCCGACGATAATAATGTTGCCATACCCGTCGAGGGAACCGGCATACAACACCTTGCCGTCAAAAACGGAGCGCACGAACGTGCCTTTGGGGACCCGGATGTCGATTCCATTATACACAATATAGGTGTCATAATCCTTGTCCCTTTTTTTTCCGAAACGGTTCAAGACCGCTCCATGGACGGGCATTTCCAGATAACCTTTGGACTCGATGATATTCAGCCCCTCGCCTTCCGCTAGTTTTTTTTCCAGGTTCATGATGAGGTCCGTCAGGGACTCGGACGCCCCGAACAGCTCCTTTCGCGCCAGCAAGACCATCGACTTCTCGTTCTTCAATTTGTCCATGAACCGGGCTTTCTCTTCTTTTTCCCGATTGATTTCCTCTTTTTTGGCTATCGCCTCTTGTTCCAACTCCAGTAGCTTGGCGCGGGTCTGCATGAGGTTCTCCTTTTCCTCTTCCAGCGACCGGAGCGTTTCGTAATGCCTCTGAAATATGGAAGCGTCGTAGGAGGTCGCCATCTCCATGTATTTGACCCGTTGCAGAAGATCGTTCATGTTTTCCGCGGAGAACAACACCTTGATGGGAAACAAAGGCCCCTCCTTGTAGAGGGTCCGCAACCTCCTGGCCAAAACCAGTTTTTGCTTGCCGAGCAGTCGCTCCGACTCCTGAATATCGGCGTCCAGGTTAAACGACTTGGCGCGGTTGATTTGTATGTTCCATTTATAGACCTCAAGCTCCTTTTCCTTGAGTTTCAGGCGGTCCTCGGTCTGGCTGAGGGTCCTGAGCAGGGAAGTCTCCTTTTCCGCCACCAGGGACATTTTCTTTTCCTGCGTTTCAATCTTGCTTCGCAATTGCTCCAGCTTGGATTTTTCCTCCTGTAGCCGCGTTTGCAACCGCTCCACGTTGTCGCCCGCGAAAGCGGGGACCCACTGGACGATCAACAGCGCCATGGCGGCGATAGGGATGGAGCGCGGCGCGCGGGTCCTCATCGTTTTTGAATGGAATTCAGAAATTGATTGATGGACAAATAGCTTCCGGCCCACCCGACCGCGGCGCTCGCAAGCAATAGGAACAAGACCTGCGAAAAGGAAACGAACAGGAAACCGCCTCCCCGCGCGATGGCCTCCAGGGTGTCCTGGAACTGCAATTTCATGTGAAGGTGGACAAACTTGATCACGCCGACCGAGATCAACGCGCCGATCAACGCCTGCGCCATGCCTTCCAGCAGAAACGGCGTCTTGATGTAGCCGTGAGTCGCCCCGACCATGAGCATCAACTCGATTTCGTCCTGCCGGGAATAAAGGGAAAGCTTGATTGTGTTGGATATGATGAAGATCAAGCCCAATCCCAGAAGTCCCCCGATCGCCAGGAGAAACACTTTCAAGAAAATCATGAATTTTTCAAAACGGCCGATCCATTTCTCGCCGTACTCCAGGGATTCGACGCCGGGGCTCTTCCTCAACGTCTCCGCGAACTGGCGGATTTTCTCCACCCGATCGCGCGTCTGCTTGAACTGGACGTTGAACGACGCGGGGAGGGGGTTGATCTCCAGGCTTTTTAAAAACTCGGACTTCGCGGAAAACGTGCTTTTGAAATTCTCCCAGGCCGTTTCCCGGGAAACGAAGGCGACGGATTCCACCTCGGGGTTTCCGGCGATGACCCTCTCCAACGACTCGCGTTCCTTGCCGGAGATGGCGTCTTCAAGATAGACGACCAACTGGACCTCCCGGCTCCAGGTGGTCAGGAACGTATCGAGATTGACGAAAACCACCAGAAAAAGCCCCAGGATGGAGAAGGCGATGGCGATGGTGGCGATGGTGACGAATGAAACCTGCCTGTTGGACTTGAGGTTGTTCAGCGTCGTTCTGAAATGGACGGCCAAGTTTCGCACGGTTTGAATCAAGCCCTCACGATGTTTCCCCGGTTGAGCGCGATGTACGGGTAATTCGTCTTGCGGATCAGTTCGTGGTTATGGGTGGCGAAGACCACGGTCATCCCCTGCTCGTTCGCCCGCTCGAACAGTTTCACGATGTCGTGGGCGATTTCCGGGTCGAGGTTTCCGGTGGGTTCGTCGGCAAGAAGTATTTTGGGCGAATTGACGAGGGCGCGGGCGATGGCCACGCGCTGTTGTTCTCCGCCGGAAAGTTGCAGGGGATACGCGTCCTTCTTGTGCGACAGTCCCACGCTTTTGAGGGCCTCCCACGTCCTGGCTTTCAGGGCCCTGTAACTGGCCCCGACCACCTGCTGGACCAGGGCGATGTTCTCGAAAACGGTCCGGTGCGGAAGGAGCTTGTAATCCTGGAAAACCACGCCGATGGTGCGCCGGAGCAAATAGAGGTTGCGCTCCTTGATCTTGCCGATATTCATCCCGTTGACCAGGACCTGGCCGCTGTCGAAATTTTCCCACCGGAAGAGGATTTTCAACAGCGTGGTTTTCCCGGCGCCGCTGGGACCGGTCACGAAAACAAAGGCCCCCTCCCGGATCACCAGCGACACGTCCACCAATGCCGGAATATTCCCGCCGTAGGTCTTGAAAACGTTATAAAGCTGGATCATCGGGCGCGGGGTTGAGACAAAGCGGATTAAAGGTTTCCCGACAGAAGAATTTTACGCCTGGGGGTATTGGATCTTGATTCGCTACCGGCGGGACGAAGGCGCTTATTTCCCGGGAGAAACGGCGCGCTTCTCTTCCTCCCCGGGGTTTTCCCCGGCTGGAAGAGACAGTTCGTCCAAGAGGATGAAATCGCTTTCGCCGCTGTCGCCGGTAATAGCGTCGTCCGCAAAACACAAGAACGTTTCGGGTCCGTAAAACTTCTCTATCTGCGTGTCGGTAAGCAGTTCGTGGTTGATGTACGTCTTTATGATCAGGCGCTCATCCTCCAACTCGTAAGCGAACACCCCGTCCATGCAAACGAGGTATCCGTCGAACATCCCGTAAGTCATCATCGCGGCGGACAGGTAGGCGTCCAGGGAAATGACGCAATTCTCCATGGTCTCGGTCCGCTGGCTGAACCGTTCCAAACAATGGGACGTGTAATAGACCTGCGGATGGGAAAATGACCGGAACAGTCTCCCCTTGTCCGTGGACTCGGTGTGCGAGGGGGAGACCAGGGAAACAAACCCGTGTTTGGTGAAATCCACCAGGCATAATACGTCCTTGCCAAACTTCTCGGCGATTTTCCTGGTCGTCGCCTCCATGAACCTCTGGCGCTTGCGGACGGAGATCCTGGCGTTCCGGCTGAATTTTTTCTTGAATTCGGCCCTTATGAAATTCTCGATCTGGGCCTTCTTGAAATCGAATTGACGATCTTTAACCATCTAAATTCCCATCTAAATGAAATGACAAAAACGCTTACCCTCAATCAATTTAGTTTAAACCAAATCCGTTAAAAAGCAATAATTTAAACAACCGCGGGAGTTGCGGACCCGCGGTCTTGCGCGCGCGTAAAATTTACGCGTTGGGAATTTTTCAATCGGCCCCCCCTATGCTAAAATGACGTCATGAACAACACGTTAAACATCTTCGGCATGCTGGTCGTGGCCACGTTTCTGTTTCACGCCGCGTTGAACTACATGACGGACAATATCGTCGATTTCGAAACCGTGGCCTTGCCGCCAAAACGGACCGAAACCGCCGCCGTCGGCAATCCAACGGTCCGGGTGAATGCCACGTCGAGGGACGTCTGGACGCTCCTGGATTTTGCCACCGGCAAAACCTATTCGATTCAAGATCCGGAAAAAGAGAAGGCCCGGTTGAACGAGATCCAATGGGACCTGGGGTTTCAGCGGACCAAAATCATCGCCAACGGCGGGGAAACCAATTCTCAGGGGACCGTCGGCGTCGTCAACCTGGGGAAAGTCGATTTCGACGAGGTCAAGGAGGCGCCTGAAACCGGATATCTTGCGGACACGAACGCCTGGGGAAAACTGAGCAATCCGTCCCTTTCGAACTGGTATCTCTACCGCACCCGCACGCACAACATCGAATCCCAGAAAAACGTTTACGTCGCGCGGATGTCCGACCAGAGCTACGTGAAATTCCGTATCCTCAACTATTATTGCAATCAAAACGAATCGGACTGCGCTACCGCGCTGTGTCCGCGCGACGAGGCCGCCTGCATAACGATAGAATACGTCCGTCAGCCCAACGGAGAACGGGTTTTTCCAGTCCCCGTAGCGCGCGAGACCGTCGCGGCGAAACCGGATCTCGATTGAACCGGCTGGCTGTCTTCTTATTAATCGTCCCGCTCGTTTTGGGGGCCGCCTGCCGGGAAGAGCCGTCCGATATGGTCTTCATACCGGGCGGGGAATTCCTGCTGGGAGCCCATGCGGGGGAAACGGAGCCGCAGTTCCTGTCGGAACGCACCACCGGCAGAAACGCCCAACCCCAGCAGAAATACAAAGTCGAGCCGTTTTATATCGACCGTTACGAAGTGACGTACGATCAATTTCTCCGTTTCAAGCCGCAAGCGAAATACGAGAGAGGTATGCCGGGCGAACCGGTGCGAGGGGTCTCCTGGTACGAGGCCGACGCCTATTGTCTGTGGATGAACAAACGCCTTCCCACGGAATTTGAGTGGGAAAAGTCGGCGCGCGGGACGGACGGAAGGATTTTCACGTGGGGAAACGAGTTTGTCCGGGAAAACGCCAATCTGGGCAAAAGCGTCCAACGCGTCGGCGGTTTCGAAAATGACAAAAGCCCTTACGCGGTTTACGATCTAAACGGGAATGTCGCTGAATGGACGGCCAGTTCCTACCTGGCCTATCCGAACGCCGCCTTCGAGGACCCGAATTTCGGCGATAAGTTAAAAGTGATCCGCGGCGGGACCATTCAAAGGAGCGAGCACGGATTCATGAAGGAGTTCGCCATGCTGTTCTACCGGAACTTCGCTCCTCCCACGATCCGCGCTCTGGACACGGGTTTTCGTTGCGCGAAATCGGCGTGACGGCGCCGTCAGGTCCCCGCGTTTCCCCGAAAATCCAGATCGGAGGCGTTTTCCGCGAACGGTTGCGGCTCGGACCGCGCCGGGTTTTCCGGCGGAGCGGAAGGCCGGGCTTCCTCCCCCCTGACGGGATCGCCCGGACTGGCAACCGAATTATTATTCCCGTGTTCCTGAGGAATTGCCGCCGGAGAATCCCCCCGTTGTTCGGCGCCCGGTTGCCCCGGATTATTGGACCGCCATCTCCTCCCCCGGTTCTGCGCGGGTCTTCTGCCCGACGTCCTTCTCCCGAACCTTTTCCGCGGGTCGCCCTTTCGGCGCGAGTCGCGCCGGTCTCGGCGAGCCGGCCTTTCATTCGCAACAGCGGGGGCCTTGATCTCGGACGCCCCCCCCCCTACCGTTTCCGTCAATGGCCCGCCTTCATAGGGACGATATTCCGCCGGAGAATGCGGCGCCGCCGCGCGATTCGCCAAGGCGCGGAACTCGACGAACCGGCCCGGCATGACGGGCCCGGTCCGCGTTTCGCTGACAGGCGGAGACGGGGCTTGCGCGTCCGCTTCGGGAAAGGACTCTTCCTCCAAAGGCTCTTCCTTGAACTCCGGTTCCTCCCTGGTTTTTACCTCGGGGACTCTTTCTTCCCTTCTCTCGGCCACGGTATAAGTGAAATTTTCGTGGGACAAACCGTCCTTGCAGGAGAACTGTATCTTCAGGTTGTGTTTTTCCTGCAAGCTCAACAAATATTTCACTTTATTATTGAGAAGGTAATTCCCTATCTCCGTGGAGACCTCCACCGCCAGGACTTTCACCTTGCCGCTCGCGATGTACTCCTGGATTTTTCGCAGTACGGAGAGGACGATCGCGGTCTGCGATTTGACGTAGCCGGCCCCGCCGCAAGCGCGGCACCGCTCGAAAACGCCCTCCTTGACCGGAGAAGACATCCGTTGACGGGACATCTCCACCAGGCCGAACTTGGAGATCCTGGAGATATTGACGCGGGCCTTGTCCTGCTTGAAGGCCAGCCGGAGTTCCTTTTCCACCAGGCTCTTGTTCTTTTTCTGGAACATGTCGATGAAGTCGATCACGATCAAGCCGCCCAAGTCGCGCAGACGGAGTTGCCGGCCGATCTCCGTGGCCGCCTCGATATTGGTCCTGGCCGCCGTTTCCTCCAACTCGCTGGCGCCGGTGGTTTTCCCCGAGTTCACGTCGATGGCCACCATCGCCTCCCCGGAGTCGAACACCAACGAACCGCCGGAGGGCAACGGAACGCGCCGGTTGTAAATCGATTCGATTTGGTCCTCGATGTTGTAAAGCGAAAACAGCGGTTTTGTGTCCTGATACAGTTTCACCCGGCTCTGCATGCGGGGCATGACGAGTTTGAAAAATTCCTTCAGGGCCTTGTAGGACTGGTGATTATCGATCAGGATTTCCTGGATATCGGCGGTATAATGGTCGCGGACCGTGCGGACCACCATGTCGGGTCCGCGGTGAATCAACGCCGGAGCGTCCACATGGCCGGCGGCCGTGGTCTCGATGGTTTCCATTATTTTCTGCAACATGTGCAAGTCTTTCTGCAATTCGATCTTGGTCCTTCCCAGACCCGCCGTACGGATGATCACGCCCTGGTTTTCCGAAACCCCCAAATCCGCCAAGAGTTTTTTAAGCTTTTTCCTCTCCTCCTCGTCCTCTATTTTTCTGGATATTCCGGTCGAATCGCTCCCGTTCATCAATACCAGGAACCTTCCGGGAATGGTGATGTAGTTGGTCAAGGTGGGCCCCTTGGCGTCGCGCTCTTCCTTGACCACTTGCACCAACAGCTTTTGTCCTTTGAAAAGGACGTCCTGAATTCTAAATTTCGCCTTTCTTTCGCCTGTATGTCGGTAAGATTCTCTTCTGACATCTTTAAAGGGAAGAAAACCGTACTTTTTTCCGCCGTAATCGACGAAGGCGGCTTCAATGGCGGGTTCAACGCGGGTTATCACCCCCAGGTAAACGTTCCCCTTGATGAGTTCCTGGGTGGAATGCTCCACAATGTATTCATCCAGCTTACCGTCTTCTATGATTACCGCGCGGCACACTTCCGGTTGATCGGCATTGATTAGTAATTTCTTTTTTGACATATTTTTTACCTTTTTTGTCTAAACATTCGATTGACTCCGCGATCGCATCAAAATCCCGGCGCATGGCCATCCCGCCGCTGGCATCATAAATCAAAACCACGGGATTTCAAAGCGTTATAGTATTTTTTCGCAAGACACGCAAAGACCGCCTTCTCGATGACATTATTCGCCTATTTTCATGGATCGTCAAATTTAAATGCAGGGCAGAGGGCGGGAAATCAAAGAAAGTAATTTGATTGATTAATCGATAGGGATACGTTAAAAATTAAGCATGATGATTTTCCCGAGCCATGAAGCCCACAGGTAAAAGCTTGCGGAATAATCTCAAGACTACCATCACAACTATTTGTTAATAAATAAAAAAATACGGCTCATTCCATGAAGCGGTTGTCCTCCTACCTGGGATTCCTGTCCGTTCTCTTCCTGATCTGCCTGCTGTGTTATTTCAATTCGCTGAAAGTACCCTTTCAGTTCGACGGCGTGGAGTATATCAAAGAAAATCCCTACATAATAGGATTAGTGGATAAAAAGGATTATGCGTCGTATTTTTGGCAATACCGCCCAGGCAACATTAATAACCGCCCTTTTCTAAACTATACTTTCACCCTGAATTATTATTTGGGAAGAGACCAGACCTTGGGTTACCACCTGGTCAACCTGGGGATACACTTTGCCGCAAGCTTGCTGGTTTTTCTTGTCCTCAAGAAGGTCTTGGAATTGTTGAGATTCAAGGGAGTCCCCCTTCGCAAAACGCAGGCGAACCTGCCATTTTGCGCCAGCCTGGTCTTTGCCGTTCATCCAGTACAAATCCAAGCCGTCACATACATCATGAGCCGGTCGGCTTCTCTGTGCGCTTTTTTGTACCTGGCCTCATTCTATTGCTTTTTACAGGCGCTCGCCCGCAAGACCCGCGCCCCATCCCCTTTACCTGCTCAAACGAAGTTATTTGTCTTGGGAATGATCGTTTTGTCCCTCGTCCTCATGAGGGTCGCCATGGGGGTCAAGTTGATCGCGGTTTCCCTGCCGGCGGTCATACTGGTTTTTTGCGCGTTGTTTTTCGTTTCCAGGACGCATGTCGCGGAACTCGTTCGCCGCCACAAAACCGGATTCGCCGTTACGGGGACCGTCCTATCCGCCCTTGTCCTTTATAAAACCCTGATCTCCCCCTGGAAACTCCTGTTGATCAACGAAGCCGCTACCAGCGTCTATAGCCGGTCGCAATACTTCATTTCACAGATCAAATGGTGCGTTTTTTATTACTTAAAAATCTGGTTATTCCCTTTTAATTTAAATATCGATCCCGACGTCCGTCTGGTCGCGAGCGTTTCGGATTTGGGTTTCATTTCGGCCCTGCTCCTGCTCGCGGCCCTACTGCTTTTTTTCCGGAAACAGTCCAGGCTCGTAACTTTCGGCCTTCTGTGGGTCATTTTGACCCTGGCTCCGGAATCCTCTTTTGTGCCCTTGATGGACCTGGTCGCCGAGCACCGCTTGTACCTTCCGGGTTTTGGATTTGCCTTGGTATTGACCGGCCTTGCCGCCGACAACCGGAGATGGGCCGCCCTTCCCATTTTTCTCGCGGTCTGCCTGGCCGCGGGCGTCATTCATAGAAATGGAGACTGGCTGTCGGAGGAAAGCTTATGGAAGGACGCGACGCGAAAAAACCCCAACAAGGCGCGGGCATACGCGAACTATGCCCGCACCCTGGCCATGCAAGGAAAAAACGATCTAGCCAGGGTCAATTTTCAAAAATCCATACAACTCGACCCCTATTACTTCGAATCCCATCACAACCTCGCGCTCATCCATATTAAAGCGGGCGATTGCGACGGCGGGATCGAGGAGCATAAAAAAGCTTTGCTGTTAAAACCGGACATCGTGGAATCGATGATCGGCATTGCGCAGTGCTATAAAACCCTGGGGGACTTCAAACAGTCCATCGACTACTTCAAGCGGGCGTTGGAGGTCAGACCGAGCTCGGATTTTATTCTCCAGGAATTGGGATTGCTCTATTATTTCAACTTGAACGACAAGGAAACCGGCCGGTTCTTCTTCGTTCAGGCCGTACGAATGAATCCCGGCAATCCCAACAAGGCGGTCATGGAGAAATTGATTCGGGAGTGATGTGAATTTGGTTGCCAAAAACCGGGCTTTTTGCAATATTATTTTCACGTAACGCCGTACGGATCCAACGATTTTCCTTATAAGGATTACACATGATAGACGAAACCGGGCTCCTTTCGCTCGCCTCCCTCAGTTCCAACGATTTGATTGGGAAAACCATTTTCATCCGGTGCGACTTCAACGTGCCGGTGGAAGCCACGAGCAACAACTACTATCGCGTCGCCGACGACACCCGGATCCGCCGTTTCCTGGACCTCACATTCAAGAAGATCCACGATCTGACGGGCGGCAATTGCCGGATGATCATCGGTTCTCACCTGGGCCGGCCGCACAAGGAAAAAGACCGCTCGCGCTGGGACGGCATTTTCAACATACAGTACGTCTGCTCCCATTTCGACACGCTCATCCGCAAGACCTACGGCGATACCTATACGATCTTCCCTCCCGAGATCATCGACTCCCACCTGAAACATTCGCTGGAGATATGCTCCAACCACCGGATGCCCGTGGGGGGGATCAAGTTTCTTCCCAACCTGCGATACCTTCTGGATCCCGAGAACCCGGACTCCTACCGCAAGGAATTCATCGAGGAACTCGCCCGTATCGCCGACGTATTCGTCAACTGCGCTTTCGGTTGCAGTCACCGGTTGACCAAGAGCATCAAAATGCTTCCGCAGATCATGCGCCAGGAAGGCAAAATCGCGGTCGCCGGAGTGTTGTTGAACGAGGAAATCCGCTACCTGGGCCTGTTCGGGAAAAGGATACTGGCCAACCCAAAAAAAACGGCGATCGTCGCGGGCGGGGCCAAGATCGCCGACAAAATCGGCATCTTGAAACAGTTCGTCGAATCGGAGATCAAGTTGATCTTCATCGGCGGGAAAATGGTCAACGCTTTCCTCCTTGCGAATAAGTTCCGGGACCGGCTGAATTCCCTGACGGCCGCGGACATCCCCGCCAAACTGCTTGAAAAAAGCGACGAAAAAAACGCCGCCCTGCTTGCGGAGATCAAAATGGCGGGCGACATCGCGGCGCTGGCGGTCGAGAAAAAGGTGACCCTGGTTTTACCCGAGGACTACAAGGTGGCGGGCGAATACAAAAGCTCCGATTATGCAATCAAGGGCGCTCCCGATTTCGACCGCGAACTGCAACTGGACCTGGGCCCCAAGACCATCGCCAACTTCTCCAAGAACATCCTGGATGGAGTGGAAAATGTTTTTTGGAACGGGCCGCTGGGCGCCTACGACCACCCCGCCTGCGGGTCTTACGCGGAGGGGTCCCTGGAACTGGCGAAACTCTTGTTCGCCGCGTCGTTGGGCGACGAGAATATTTCCGTGGTCATCGGCGGGGGGGATTCGGCGGCCATCCTCAATAAATTCAGCCTGGGCGAATTGAAGGAGCTGGCCCGCGCCCAGATTCAAAAACAATTGTCGCCCGCGGTCAACCGGGAACTGATGTCCATCGGCTTTTCGGCCAACGACACTTACGACCTTTTCAATTATCTAGCTTCCAACTTTTTCGTTTCGACGGGCGGCGGGGCGGCCTTGGAATTCATGGAGGGGTTTTTAAAGGACCGCGGCCGGTCCGCGCTGGCCGTTTACCTGCCCGGCACGGCCACCTTGATGGAACTGGGGGCCGCGTTCAAATTCCAATCCGAACGCGCCTCCAAAATATCCGCGGTGTAAGCCAGGGCGCCGACCATCAGGGCGCATTCGGCGATCGTTTGGCGGTAATACTTCCTCGTTGTCCGCGCCAGGGCCAATACGTCGTCCCCCGCCAGGTTCTCCTTGCGTTTGGCGAACATGTCGGCCAGGGGTTTGACCTCGGGATGCGTCAGCCCCGTTTCGTCGATACGGTCGTCCAACTGCGTTAGCGTTTCGCTCCAAAGTCGCAGACGGTCCGCTTTCAACGACCGGGACCCGAAGGCTTCGATGATCCGGTCCGTCACCGGGACGGCGCGTTCGGCCAACCGCCGCAATACCTGGAACGACTCCGATTTCGATCGCAAGTCCTGGAGCGCCGGCTCCATGCAGGCGACGTCGTAATCCTCGCGGACGGTATCGGCGATGTCCTCCAGTTCGCCATCCTTCCATGATTTTTCGCCGCCGTCCCCGGCCAGCGCTTTAAGCCACATCTTCCTGTACGCCAGGGCGACGAGGTCCTCGGGAGCCGGGGGGCGCTTGATCATGGGTTTGAGCCGCAAGAGGTTGTCCTTGTCGAAGCTGGTTTGATAGACGTTCATTCCCTCAAGGTTCCCCATGTCCGGCGGCAATTCCCAAATCCCCTCCTCGTTCTGCCGGGAAATCATGGAATAGACGTGACGCGGGCGGACTTTGTCGATGCATACGACGTTGTTGCATTGGACCCCGTAACTGCACGGCGCGCAGGGGATCCGCGCTTGAAAAACGACGTGCCCCGCCCCGTAGGGCGCCGTTTCGCGCGGGTGCGCATGGGCGAAGAATAGACCGACGATCGGCGTCCCCAACGCCGCCGCGACGTGCATGGTGCCGGTGTCGTTCGTGACCAGGTACCGGCATTTCGTCAACCAGGCGATCAATTGCGGGATCGCCGTTTTGCCCGTCAGGTCGAGGACGGCGTTTTTATTTCTCATGTGCGCAACGATCTCCCGCGCCAGGGCCGACTCGGAAGCCACCCCGAACAGAAGGATCCGGGCGCCCAGCTTTTCGGCCAGCAGGTCCGCCAGTTCCGCGAACGACGCCGCCGGCCATCTCCGGCCCTCCAGGCTGGAACCGGCCTGGATACCGATCAAAAAGTCGCCGTCGCGAATATTTTCCCGGGCCAGCGTTTCGGCTATCAAAGCCCCGTCGTCCGGCTCGGAAACGATTTTGACTCCCTGACCGTCGGGGACGACGTCCCCCCCGCGGGCGAATATGTCCACGAGGTTGTAGGTGTTGAACGCCCGGTTGAAGGGTTCCGTCCCGAAATATTGCATCCAGGGATGGACCGTCTTGCGATCGCCCGTCTCGTGACAGGCGAAACCGCGGACTTCCTTGACCCCCAGGTAGGAGATCATCAGGGCGCTGAGCTTGGAATGGCTCAAGTTGACCAGGAGATCGAACCGGCTCGCGGCCAGGTCGTCCAGAAACTTTTCCAGGTAGCGGTAAACCTCGACCCAGCTTAAATTCGTCCCCTCTTCCCGCTCGTTGAACTGGCGCAGGTTGAATACCACGATTTCGTCGACGTGCGGGATCCTTTTGGCGAATTCGAGAAAATCGCTGGAAACCACGACCGTGATCCTGGCCGAGGGATGGCGTTTCCGCAGACCGGCGAGCAGAGGGGTCGATTGAATCAAATCGCCCATCCTCGTCATATTCAGGATAAGGATCTTCTCGATCACGGCTCAGGCCCCTTCCTTGACCACCTGGTCGAGCATCAACAAGAGGAGTTCGTTCTTGCTCAAAACGCCCTCCCCTTCCTGAATGCCATCGACAACGGTTTTGAGAGAAAAATTCTTGACGTCCTTGAACCGCCCGAGATAACGCCCCAACTCGGTGTCCGCTCCCGCCTGCTCGATATGGAGATCGACGGGTTTCCTCCGGCCGTCGACCCTGGCCTTCAATTCCGCGAACCGGTCCGAAAAGATATGTATCAGCGCCTCGCTCATGCGGCGCTCCATCGTATGCTCCCGGAGGACGCGCTCCCTGCCCCTGGCGGAGATCGCCGTCCGTTCCTCCTCGTGTTCCAGGTAATAGCGGATTTTTTCCCGGAGGTCCTCGACGTCCTTGAAAGCGACGATCTCCTCGCCGACCCTGAAAAGATCGCCCAGTTCCCGCCTCTCGTCCACCAGTTGGAACGCGGAGCAGGCGGCGATCTCGAACGTCCGCGGGTTGACGAAATCGCCGACGGGGTTCACGCCCTCATGACAGGTCGAGGAATGCAGGTTCAGGTTGATCCTGGCGGCGTTGTATATTTTGACGCACTCCTCGGTCGAAACGCGCCGGCCGGTATTTTGTAAATGCTTGCCGAGCGGGGAGTTCGGACCCCACCCTTCTCCCCAGATCTTGAAATCGAAATCCATGAGCCGGGGGAACGTTTGGATCCGGTTGTAATAAGGGGCTCCCATGAAGGAAAGGTCGGCCCGGTAATTCCTCATCTCCTCGCCGTCGAGGTCCAAAGGCCGGTGGACCGCCGACGAACAGGCCTGAGGCAGGTAATAGACGTTCTTCGCCTTTTGCCGGGCCAGCTTGTCGAAAAACTCGCCTTTCTGGATCGTGAAAAAATAATCGTAATCCCCGGCGACTTCCGGCCAGTAAGTCAGCGTCCGAAAATCCTCCACGAACCAGAACGCGACGGGAACGTTCAAGGTTTTGAGCCGCGCGATGGTTTCCCGGGTCAACGGCGCCTGGGCCAGGGCCAACACGAGGTCGGGCTTGAAATCCGCCGCCTTGGCCAGGATGACGTTGCCCATCATGAGCATGAACGAATTGTACAGCGTCTCCGAGTTTTGCTTGTTCGGGGTCGCGTCCTTTATGGCGAAAAAGCTGTCGGAATACTTTTCGCACTCGACGGACTCCGCCTCGTGCCCGAGATTTTCCAGGGCCTTGGCGCAAAACCGCGCGGTGGGAAGCGATCCGCCGTAGATCGGGTTGACAACCAGAATTCGCAAGCGTTGCGATTCCAGGTAGCGGGTCAGTTCCAATCCCCGCTCCAACTGGCGGAAATAGCCGTCCGAGATTTGCGCGGACGGCTTGTGGACGAGCAGGCTCCAATCGGAAGGCCGATTCCGGGCCAGAATCTTGGGAACCGGCTCGCCGATCAAAAACCGCGTTTCCGGAATAAAGGGTTTCAGGTCCACATGCTCCAAAAACGCCCGGAATAGCGACAGACTCGGCTCGATAACGCAAATCCCGCCGGACTGCATTTTCAGGAGTTCGAGGACATGATAGCCAAACCCAAGTCCGAAGACGACCGTCCTCCGCCCATTATCCGGAACAAATCCGGAGACCGTTTTTTGCGCTTCGCGCCCGGGGTCGTAGGAACTGTGGAGAAGGATGGACCGGACCTGGGGAACTGGCATGCCGTTTTTCGCGGCGACAGCGACAATGTCCGCGGACGAACACGTTTCGCTCGCTCGTCTGGCCAGTTCGGGATCGTGTCCGCGGAGAAGCTTGATGTTTTTTTCAAATAAATTCATGGTCCGGGCCGTTATTTGGAAGCCAAGGCGCCCATCACGCGTTCCAGCAGTTGGAGCGCGTCTTCGCGGTCGGGTTGAAAAACCAGTATCCGTTCCAGGTTTTCCCTTGCCTGTTCGTACCGGCCCATCTTGAACTGGATTCCGGCCAGGCCGAAAACCATGCTCAAATGGGCGGGGTGCAGTTCGAGATATCTCTTCAGGATTTCCTCGCCCTCGTGAAACCGTTCCAGTTCGTAAGCCAACTCCAGCATGAATTTCAGCGCCGTCTTGTTTTCCACGTTGACGTTGAGGGAACGGACGAAATAATCCATGGCCTCGCTTTTCGCGTTCCGTTGCCAGAGGGCCAATCCCACCCCGCAAAGGGCCCGGTCGTGTCCGGGTTCCCGGGCGAGGACCTTGGAGAAAGCGTCGATGGCCGCTTCGCATTCCGCGAACTGGACCCTAACGAGACCCAGACCGAACCACCCGGCCATGGAATTTTCGTCGACTGAGACGGCTTTTCGATAGAACGTCTTCGCCATTTGCGGATTTTGCAAGCGCAGATGACAGTTGCCGATTCCCGCCAGGGCCTCCGCGCAACCGGGGAACAGGCCGAGCGCCTCGTTGTATAAATCCATGGCGCCCTGGTGGTCCCCCTTGTCCTCCAGTTTCCGCGCCTCCTCCAACAGGGCCGGCGATCCGAGCTTGGCGCCCGCTCTCTGTTTTGCGTGCCGCGAAAAAGCGGTCAGCGGCCGGGCGGCTATTTTGTATTGGAAAACGAAAAACCTCCGCATCTCCTCGCGGGAAAGATCCTTGATGGTGACCCGTCCGAACTTCAATACGCTTTGCCCGGAATATTCCACGTTCTTGAATTGCGGGTCCAGCGTTTCGTCGACCTGTTCTATCGCAAAACCGGCGTCCTGAAACAGTTTTTCGATTTCCCGGAACGTGAAAAACCGCAAATGCGTTTCGTCCAGTATCCCCTCTTTCTGGTAAGTCCAGTTGCCCTCCGCCAAATTATTGATCAACCCGAAAAACTGCACGTTGGGGATGCTGGCCACCACGGTCCCGGCGGGTTTCAGACAGCCCCGCAGTTTTTTCAGCGCCGCCAGCGGGTCCACGAGGTGCTCGAGGATGTCCGCCAGGATAATGCAGTCGAAGCTGTTCTCCTGATAAGGCAGGTCCAGGGTCTCGATATTGCCTTCCAGCACGTCGTCCAGATTGCGCCGGGCCTCGCGCGCCGCACCGGGGTCCATCTCGATGCCGGCCACGAACGCTCCCCGGGTTTCCTTCAACGCGCGCCCCGTCAATCCGGAGGCGCATCCGACCTCGAGGATGCATCGCGCCTCTTGCGGTATCAAAGGGAAAATGTCGTGGCGGACGTTGCGGTAATAGGAATCGGGTTTCCCGTCTGGCGAGGCGCCGGAGCCAACTGGCCCGGCTTCAACCGGCGCTCGTTCGCCATCCGAATCGATGCCTTGGACACCGAGGCGGCGCCCGGTCGTATCGTTTTCATGTTTTCTAAAATGGTCCTCCAGCGTGGAAATCATGAATTCGGCGCGCCTTTCGTAAGTGTGTTTTTCAAGGACTTCCTCCCTGCCCTGCCTGGCGATGCGTTCCCTTTCCTCCGGATGCCGGAGATAATGGCCGATGGTTTCGACGAGCGTTTCGTCGCGGTATAGGACCAGATGTTTGCCGTCCGCGAACAAGTCCGTCAACCCGCTTCCCGGCGCCTCGTCCGTGACCAGCAGACTCCCGGAACACAGGGCCTCGAAGACCCTCATGTTCAAATCGTTATCGATGGCTTCGTTGAATACGATTTTGGACTGAGAAAACGCCAGCGCCATTTCGTCCATGAACTTCCGGTCCACCCGCAGGTCGAAATGACCCCCGATGGTTTCCAGCAAACGTTTCCGGCGGACATGCGCGGGCGTGACGCTACCCACGAACGTCACGTCGCGCTTCTTTCCGGTCTCGACCATCCCGTGGATCTCCGGGTCGCAGGCGAGCGGCAACCAGTGGACGCTTGGCGACCCCGCCGCTTTCAGGTCGTCCACGTACCGGCGCTGGGCCAGGAATACGAAATCGAAATACCGGGCGATTTCCTTGTGTTGTTCGAGGTGGATATGGGTGTCGATCAAATAGCACGCCTTGGGAATACTGAGTCTGTCCAGGTCCGGCGGGACTGTATCGATGCCGTTCTCCACCCAAAGGTACAGGTCCGGATGCCAGCGGTCGGGCAGTTTGTTCATCGTTTCGAGGACCGAACCCTGCCGGGGACGGAAGATGTCCTGCGGGAGCGCCTCCCATTTCAGCGCCTCCAGGTTCCAGAGCTTGACGATTTCCGGGGTGATGGTTGCGCCGCAGGTCACGACATTGTGCGATTTCCGCAATGCCCTCTCGATGTAGAAAGCCGTGGTGGCCGGATACGAAACATAATCCATGAGGATGTTTTTCTTCTTTTTCTCATGGAATTTTTGCGTCGCCGAATCCAGCGAAATCCCACTGCTCCGCAAATAGTCGCGGATGGTTTTCTCGATCGCGCGGTTCCAATTGATCAAAAAGGCCTGGATTCCGAACTCCGCCTGGACCGTCTCGCGGGCCTTCCGGCCCAGATCCCGGGCCAGGGCCAGGTCCGGGTCCTCCAACAGCAGGGCCACGCATCTTTTCAGATAGGCAATATCCTTGGAAATAAAACCGTTGATCCCGTCGCGGATGGGCGAGGTCTTGTTGTACAAGCTGACGACGGGCATCCCCACTGCCATGGCTTCGAGCATGGCCAGGTTGTAGCCGTCCTCGTAATCGTCCGTTGTGGCGTTCAGATACAACCGGCAGTGGCGATAATGATCGAGCAAATCGCCAAATCCGCGCGAAAGACGCGCGTCGCGGATGGCGGGGTTCAACCCCAAGATGACGCCGGGATAACCGTTGACCACCTGGTTGCCAGCGGTAAACCCCATCATCAGGTCGCGTTCCAGCAACAGGTTTCCAACCCTGAGGACGACGGGCCGCTCGCCGGTATAGCCCCCAAAATCCCGGACATCGAGCCCGGGCAAAATCACCTCTCCCGGCAGACCCCAGTCTCTACGCTTGGATTCGGAGATAAACACCTTTTGAATGCCTTCAAGTAACACCTTAATTTTATCCTTATATTCATCAGCCGATATTGTGTTTTTAGAGAGCCCAATCTCGGTAGTCAGACGGTTATGAAAAACCGCGATTTTGGGCAGATCGTAACCCATCATCCAAATGAGGTCCTTTATATTATGGGCGATGGCGAGGTCAACGTCGTTCTGCAGTAACATTTCCTCCGCGTGTTCCATCGAAACCAGATGGACGTTTTCCGGCCGGGGACGCATATTTTCGTCCCAACGGCGGATATGGCCCGGACCGATCTCCGGTTCCAGAACATAAAACTGGTGACCGAGTTTGGCCATCAAGCAAAGGTAAGGCTCGTGCCAATTGAAGGTGAGGATTTTCAGTTTCATGGAACTCGCGGGGGTCAATGGTCTCTCCATACTAGTCTTTTCGGTTTTTGGGAAAAATCACTTTAACCCTCTTTCCAGCCCGCGTGCCGCTGGATCCAATGCCGCCTCAGGCTGACGCCGAGGGCGCGGCGTAACGCCGGATTCATTACCGCCCCGGCGCAAGCGCGGGGCGGCATTTGCCCACCGGGGGCGTCCCCGGCGTCATCGCCGCGTCGCCTCCGGGCATTTGCCCGGCCAGCGGGACAGGGAAAGGTAAAACTTTTAAAATCAAGCAATTTCCTTGCCGTTGGCCTCGTCCCTTTCAAAAATTGCAAAAAAGATATAAACTCTTGTGTCTATTTGATTTTTTTAACATCGAAATACAATGGACATGTGGTTTTGACCGGTCCGGTTTCCCGGAATCGGCTGGCCGACCCCCATTTTTTCCCCGTTTTTGGAAAAGTTTTCCCAAATCACATCAATGCCAGACTCTATTTGAGGATCAGCGATGAGCTATATCCCCTTTGACCCAAACTCCAAAAAGATAAAAAATCGAGAGGCCTTGGTCCGCTATCGCAAGGCCCTGCAGGAAAAGAAAGCGTGGACCGAGGGGCTCCCCATGGGGGAAGGCCCTTTGAACCGCGACGGCAACCCCAAGCTCCCGCCCGGCCAAAAGGCGGTGGACCGCTGGCCCGTCCTCGACCTCGGCATCCAGCCGGATTTGCCGCTGGAGATGTGGAGCCTCACCGTGTCGGGCCTGGTGAAACGCCCAACGTCATTCACGTGGGACCAGTTCATGGCCCTGCCGCAGGCGGAGGACGTTTCCGATTTCCATTGCGTGACCAGTTGGAGCCGGATGGACAACCATTGGAAAGGCGTGCGGTTCCGCGACATCGCCGAGCGGTGCGAGGTCCTGCCGTCGGCCCGGTACGTGTTCATCAAGGCCTACGACAGCTACTCGACGAACCTGCCGCTGGAGGAGGCCATGAAATACGACGTCCTGCTGGTCCATATGTGGGAAGACAAGCCCCTGCCCAAGGACCATGGCGGACCAGTGCGGATGATCACCCCGCAACTCTACGCCTGGAAAGGGGCCAAATGGATCGGCGAAATCGTGTTCCGCGACCGTGACGAACTCGGGTTCTGGGAGCAACGCGGTTATTCCAATACAGCCGAGCCCTGGCTGAACGACCGGTATTCGTGAAACCGGTCTCTCTTTATCCATCAATTCATTCCCACAAGAACCAGAGGAGACTGCCGTGAGGCTAAACTTTTCCAGTCAATCGTTTTCGTTTTTCGGAATTTTGGTCCTATGTCTCATGGCCTTCCAGCCCGGCGCGTTATCAGCCGAATTCCCGGCGCCGCCTCCCGATGGGATGGTCCTTATTCCCGAGGGCGAGTTCGTCATGGGAATGGAGGGGGCCTCCAACAAAACCCAGCACAAAGTCAAACTGGACGCCTTTTATCTGGACAAGACCGAGGTCGCGCAGAAGGAGTTTGAAAAGATCCGCGGCTACAACCCTTCCAAGTTCATCGGGCCCGACCTGCCCGTCGAACAAGTCACCTGGAACGAAGCCAACGCCTATTGCTTCAAGACCGGCAAGCGGTTGCCCACCGAAGCCGAGTGGGAAAAAGCCGCCCGCGCCGGGACTGGCGGACCCTATTCCTGGGGCGACGGCGAGCCCGGCCCGTTCGCCTGGTTCGCGGACAATGCGGACAAGCAGACCCATCCCGTGGCCCAGAAGAAACCCAACCCCTACGGATTGCACGACATGGCGGGCAACGTTTGGGAATGGGTCGGCGACTGGTACGGCAAATCGTATTACGAGAGCAGTCCCAAGGAGAACCCCAAGGGGCCGGACAAGGGAGAGGAAAAGACCCTGCGGGGCGGCTCATGGTATTCCGGCACGAAACATCTGTCCTCCGCCACCCGTTACTGGTCCACGCCCGCGACCCGCAACAGTAATTTCGGCTTCCGTTGCGCCGCCGACGCGCCAAAATCCTAGCGCTGGGCTCCCCTAACAAAGTCTCTTTTTGCCTCTAACCCGGATATGGCACGAACAAAAGGGGGTAATTGGCGGGAGACCGCTTGGGACCGGGAGACAACGCCTGCCGGGTCGAAATAGGGGAGCAAACGATCATAAACCCGAAATCAACCCCTCCTCCCGTAACCCCCTGTTATTTCAATCTGAGGTGTTAACCTACAATTCGCCGGAATGATGGCAAAAAGCTATGAAAACCGATTTTTTATGTTTATCTTTACATCTTGTTTCCATATGGCATAATATGATTTCCCTGTTCGGCGTCTGAAACTGGCTGAAAATCCGTTTGTTCGGCATATGAACATCGTTAACCCGTTATCCCGAAAAGTCCGATGAACCCCGGTTTTTCCGACAAGTCCGTCTTGGTGGCGGACAATTCGCCAGTCATCGCGAGGCTGATTAAAAACTACCTCGCGCGGATGGGGTTCGCCGAGGAAAACGTCTGGATCGTCAAGGACGGAAACCAGGCCTCCATGATGATGGGCCTCAAGGACTTTCAACTCGTCACCTCCGGACTGCATCTCCCGGCGAAAGACGGCCTTGAACTGCTGAAGGAAATCCGCGGGAGTTCCGAGGAAAAAACGAAATCCATCCCGTTCCTGATCATCAGCGCGGAACGAAAAGAATACTACCTCCAGGAATTGGAAAAGGCGGGATGCAACGGGTACCTGCAAAAACCCTTCAAGATCGAGCAACTCGAGGAAGTCGTCACGGACATTTTCTTTCCCGGCGCCCGCGAGAAAGCGCGACCAGCCAGGGAAGCAACGCCCGAGGAAGCCGCCCCGCAGGCCGTCCCGGCGATCGATTTCAATCCCCAGATCGTCGGGGCGTTTGTCGAGAGCACGGTGGAGGCGCTGGGACAATACATGGCCCAGGCCGTGCCCGGCTCGCCGACGGCGGCCCGGGACCTGAGCGGCGACTTCAGTTCGACGATCGACCTGACGGACGCGAACAACGCGGTGAAATCGCAGGTCATCCTATACTTCCCGCGCAACGCGGCGTGCAAAATTTACGAAGGCATTTTCGGGGCGGTGGACCTCGAACAAGTCTGCGGCGTGGTCCAGGAACTGGGGAACATCATCGCCGGGATCGTCAAACCCAAGATTTCCGACCTGTCGCCAGACATCTACCGGATCGTTTATCCAGACCGGGAACTCAGCCTAGCCGACGGCGGCAAACTGAGCTTCCAACTCGGGCTCCCCGTGGCGCACATGGAAGACCGCCACACCGTCCCGTTGACCGACCCGAACGCGCCGAAGTTCGTCGTCCCCTTTGACGTGGACAAAGAGAAAATCTTCCTCGTCGTCCAATTCCTGAAGCACCCCTCCTGAAGCGGCGCGGAAATATTCCACGACAAAAAACGTAGTTGCTTTTTCCCCTGCAAAATCTCTCCCGGCCCCTCTTTTTCAAAGAGGGGGGGGAGGTTTGATCATCCCCCTTGTATCTTGGAAACAAGCAAATTTTGTTGTAGTTGTGGTAGCAGGTCCCGCGGACTTGTGGAAAACGCTCCGCGTTTTCGCACAGGATCCGCGGGACCTGGTTTCAGGGCATGACAGACCGTATCCCCCTTGGG
>JACQQK010000039.1 GCA_016207065.1 Nitrospinota bacterium | reverse complement strand
TCGAGACCGTGGACTTCGTCCGTTGCCTGGAGGAGGTCGCCGGACGCAATTTCGACGAATGGCTGGACCAGTGGATTTTCCGCGGCGGCTATCCCGCGCTGGAAATAAGCTACAAGTGGGAGGACAAGTTCCATCTGGCCATGGTGGAGGTCAAGCAGACGCAGAAGGCGGACAAAAAGGACGAGGAACTGCTGTTCAAACTGCCGTTGAAGATCGCCTTCTACAATTCCAGGTCGAGCGAGGTTTTTCCGCTGGAAATCAATGGCAAGGAGGAAAAATTTTGTTTCCGGTTGAAGAGCAAACCCCTGTTCCTCCGTCTGGACCCGGACTACGAATGCCCCTGCAAAAAGACGAAGCTGGAACTGCCGCGGCCCATGTTGCGCGAACAGTTGAAACGCGACCCGGACCCCATCGGCCGTATCGAAGCCGCGGCCGAACTCGCCGTCAAGCCCTCGACCGGAGACATCAAGTTTCTGGGGGAGTGTTTGCGGAAGGAAAAGTTCTGGGGCGTCGCCGAGCGCATCGCCTCCGCCCTGGGAAAGATCGGCGGCGACCTGGCGCGCGACCTGCTCGTCAAAGGGCTGAGGATTCCCCATCCCAAGGCCCGGCTGGGGGTCGTCAAGGCGCTGGGCGGGTTTGTCCACGACGAGAAAGCCGCCGCCGCGTTGCGGGAGGCCGCCCACGGCGACCCTTCCTACCGCGTGGAGGCCGGGGCGCTTCTGGCGCTTGGAAAAACAAAGGACAGGAAATCGCGGGAATTTCTGGAACGGTCTCTCGGACGTCCGTCCCATAACGATATGGCGCAAAGCGCCATCTACAGCGCCCTGGGGGAATTGGAGGACGAGAAGTCCTGGGATTGCCTGGTCCGGGGCGCCGAGTATGGCGCGGCCAGGAACAGCCGGGGCGCGGCCATGCGGGCGTTGGCCCGGCTGGCCCGCAGATACCCGGCCCGCAAAGGCGAGGCCATCGAACATTTCGCGCGGTTCGCCAGGGAAACGCGCGGGACGCCCGCCGCCGTCTTCCGCGGCAAACTGGGCGCCATCCAGGCCTTGCAGAACCTGGAGGACCTGGAGGCAATTCCGGCGTTGCGTTATCTGGCCGCCAACGAAACCGACGGCCGACTGCAGAGACGGGCCGAGGAAGCCATCGCCGCCCTGTTCGACGCCGCGAAAAAGCCGGAGGAGCTCAAGCAGATCCGGTCGGAACTGGACGACGTCGCGCGCGAAAACAAGTCCCTGCGCGACCGTTTCGATACGCTGGAAAAAAAAGAAAAAGCGCGGGACGGCGGGAAATCCAATAAAAAAACGCACAAATAGAGAGGACCAGATGAACAAACCATTCAACGACGAACCCGTAAAAACCCTGGTCCCCAAACTGCTGAAAAAGGACGGGACGCTTCTCGACCTCCGGCTCAGGTACATTGGCGACGAGGGCTTGCGGGAACTTTGCGGCATGGAGGAATTGCGGAACCTCAGGGAACTGAACCTGGAGCGCAACGAGATCACCGGGAAGGGGATGAAGTTTCTGGCCGAGTCGAAAGTCATCACCGGGCTGACGGCTTTGCATCTCGAACGCAACGCCGTCGGCGACGAAGGCGCGAAGGTCATCGCCCAGGGCGCCAATTTTTCCAGTCTGAATTTTCTGAACCTGTGGAAAAACGATATCGGGCCGGCCGGGGCCGGGGAACTCGCGCAGTCTTTGCATCTGTCCAATTTAAACTCGCTCGACCTGGCGCAGAATAAAATCGGCGACGAGGGGGCGAAAGCGCTGGCGGAAACCCTGACCCTGACCCACCTGAAATATCTGGACGTTTACGGCAACGGCATCACCGCCGAGGGACAAAACCTGTTGAAAAACGCGGAGCCGTTTGCGAAAATCCCTCATCTCACGGTAGCTTGATCGAACATCCCCAGGAGGGCGCATGCGCGGGGTTATCATTCGTTGGGTGGCGTTGAGTTCCCTTCTCCTTTTGCCGGGAGCGGCTTTTGACCTGGTTTTCTCCGAGTCCGCCCTGGCCCGGTCAGCGTCCGCCGCCCCAGAATCCGAACCCTCTCCCGGACCGAAAGACAAAACCGGCAACAATCCCGCGCAGGATCTCCAGAAGAAGTTGAAAGAGTTCGAAAGCTTCAGCCTCGACGGGCTTCAGAATAAAATCGGCGAATTGGAGAAACTGCCCGGCGAGTTGGCCAAGTGGGCCGAGGAAGTAAAAAACGAGGAAGTCCGGTATCTCGACAAGATTCTAGACGTCAAGATTTTTCAGACCAACGTATTTTTTGGTTCCGCCGCGGCCCTGTTTGCCGTCCTGGCCGTCCTGTTCGTGGGCAAATTCGCATTCAATATCCTGCGCGACGGACTTTCCGCCGTCCAGGAGAAAGTTTGGGCGATGATGGGACGCGATTCGACGCGCGTGCCGGACCGCCACTTCGCCCCCATCATGAACGGGACCCGGGGCGGACCGGGGAAATCCGCGCCCGCCGCCGGAACGGCTTCCGCCGCCAAACCCGTTTCCAAAAAGAAGTTTTTATTCGGCGAAGTGCTGACCGAGTTCGTCAACCCCGCCGTCAAGCGGGACGTCATCCGGCAGGCCCTGGACCTGCAAGCCCAAAGAGACCCCAAGCCCAAGGTGGGCGCGATTTTGACGGAACTGAATGCGGTGAAAAACGAGGAAGTCGAAAAGACCCTCAGCCTGCAGAAGAAATTCAGAAGCAAGAATTAGCTGGTGGCGGTTGAAACATGGCGAGGGGTGCTGTTGAAGGATTACGACAAGAAGGGGAATTGAAGCCCTGTGGGCCTTCAATATTTCAGTGCCTTTTTTCGAGACACACCATGGTTGGGATTCAGTTTTTACCGCAACAACGTTTATATTTTTTCCCGCTTCCGCACAAACAAGGTTCATTGCGTCCGGGTGTTCTGGTTGCTAAAAAAGGCTGGTTTGAGGTTTGGACTCGCTGGGTAAAATCAATATGTTCCAACGATGGTATTCTAAAGGAAAACACAGTAGTATTTTCTTTATTGGTTACAGCAAAATCGCCTTTGGAAATTATGTCCATTCCAATTAAAACATCTCCGCCAGCAATTTCCCCCTCGGTCACGTGGACGCTATCAAAATAAACCCCGTTTGGAATATAAATACACATCTTGTACAAAGGAACGTGTTTTGTTCCATGAACGCCAGTAACGGCAACCATTGTTATGGGTTTTAAATTTAGAAGATCGACAATTTTTCTGGTTATAACAGAGCCGGTCGCTCCAGTATCCCATATGGCTTGGAGTTCGTTTTGCGGGTTGGATAAGTCAAATTGAGGTGCGGAAGGATCAAATTTCGAGGAACACTTTACCGGGCTTTTTAGGACGTTTGCAAGTCCATTGTACTTGGCTGTGAAGTTGTTTACCTGCAAAGCAGAGTCCGATGAATATATTTAAAAAACAACTCTTGAATGAAAGGTGCGCGTATATTCTTCCGGCCCCGGAGTGCATTTTTGAACGATAAAAGTTCCCAACTCATATTTTTGGGAAGTTTGTTCAATCGCGTCATCTTCGTCATCGAATACCCCGATAACAACACAATCTTTTATCACCACGAATTTGCCGTTGTACTTCTTGACGAGCTCGTTTTGATGCTCAAGGTAATACTTAAACTCTTTTTCCAACGGGTGCTTTGTTGCCATGGTTGTCACCTTTACTTTAATTTAATCCGCCAATGACTAATAATCAATAAAGCAATTTTTGTGCCATTTGTAGAGTAGCACCCTATGCGTAGAACGAGCTATATGGGGCCGTTCTCTATAGACGGGAGACCATGGTCAATACGATTTTTAAATAACAACCAAGAAGAAATGAATTATACCATGGTTTCCCTTTAGGTCAATCCCCCCTATTAATGCTGATGGATCAAGGTGTTATAGTGGGATTGTCTTGATTTTAAACGGGTTTCTGGCGTGGGGATGGAGGGTAGGGGTGTTCGATGGTCCTTGCCGGTTTGTTTTTCGCAAGTCCAGAGGACTATTGGAACGTTGTTAATCCAGAAAACGCGCGCTCCCGTCCGGGTAAACGCCGAGGGTGCGTTTGGGGTGGATGAGGCGGGCCACTTCGCGGACGTTTTGATATCCGTCGAGGTGGTTGTTCGCCATCGGCAGGACGGCGAAGTCGTAGCGGTTTTCTTTCAATTGCGAAACCAGCGGGGCGGGCGCCGACCGGGCGGAGAAGAATCCGTCGCCGTATGAGTATGACCGGTCGATCAGCGGGTTGGCCGTCAACTCGGGGAGGACGCTGTCCTGTCCGAGCGCGTCCACGCGGGCTTGTCTGCGTTTCAACGCCTCGACGAGCAGGAGGACCATCCAGGAGCGCACGCTCCGCAAGACCAGGACGCGCGAATCCGGCGGGATTTGCTCGAAGGATCTCTCCGCTCCGGCCATGAAGGTCTCGCGCGCGGAGATCTTCTTCCCGCTGTCGAAAGCGGACAGCGCCTTTTGGAACATCGACTGGATGCGGTCGGCTTTGTAGTGGGGATAATCCACCACCACGTGGCCGTTGCCGTCGAAATCCGCCCAGTCCCCGGCCGGGCGCAAATAGGACTCTTTCAGAGCGGTCCGGTAGAAGTCGGTCCCCGGTTGCGGGGTGTTGATGGAAACCTGGATTTCGTCCAGCAGTCCCTTGCCGGAAAGTTCTCCGATCAGGTCCGCGGTTTTTTGGTCTTCCTCTTCCGAGGAGCCCAACCCGCCCATGCTGAACGTCCCGTAGAAGGTCATGCCCAGGCTTTTGCCGAACGTCAACATCCGACGCAGTTTGGCGATGTCGTGTTTCTTGCCGAGCGTCATGTGTTGGGCCACGGCGTCGCTGGCGGTCTCGACGCCCACGCGGATTTTGTAATATCCGGCGCGGCGCATTTCCGCGAACGCCTCTTCGTCGAACGAGGCGTATTCGCACATGGCTTCGTATTTCAAGCCGTCCAGCCCCTCGGCCCGGATGGCTTGGGCGAGGGCGATGTTGAAGCTCTTGCGGATGTTGTGGGTTTCCTCGTCGAAAAAGACGCCTTCCATTTCGGGATATTTTTCCTTCAGGGCGCGGATTTCGCGGACGACGCTGGCGGGGTTGCGCGGCCGCCAGTTCAACTCGTCGTAATACAGCGTGGCCGCCGCGCAGAAGTTGCAACGGCGCGGGCATCCGCGCGAGGCGTACATCTGGACCTGGCGGTAACGGCAGTTGGGCTCGTGGTAGTCGATCCGCCGGACGTCCTCGTCCTCGGGGAAGGGCAGGGAGTCGATGTCCAACAGTCCGGCCCGGCCGTTGGGATAAACTCCGGGAATGGTTTTGGGGTCCTTGCCGCGTATGAGGTCGAGCGCGGAATATTCGTATTCGCCGATGCAGACGTAGTCCGCGATTTTGAGCGTCTCCTCCGGTTCCGCCATGGGATGCTGTCCGGCCAGGATGGTCCGGGTCCCGAACTCCTTTTTGGCGGCGGCGGCGAGGCGCAGGTCTTCCGCGATGGTCCTGCTGGAACTTTCCATCACCAGCCAGTCGGGTTTTTCCGCGCACAGTCTCTTGAAGTAAGCGTCGAAGTCCCAAGCCGCGCGGACGCCGTCCAGCATTTTCACGTCGTAGGGGGTTTCGCGTTTGAGAAGCGAGGAGGTGTAGGCCAGTTCCCAGGGGTAATAGGCGCAGTTGGTGAAGTTCCTGACCCCCAGCGACCAGCGGGACGGGACGTGGACCATGTGAAAACCGTTGCGGTCCACGCCGACGGAATTAGCGACGACGATTTTCATAACCGGTTTCCGGCCTTGCCTTCCCCCCTTTGGCAAAGGGGGGAGGGGGGGATTTGAACCTCTTGTTCGCGACAAGTAGCGCGAATCCCCCCGGCCCCCTTTACAAGGGGGAGCAATTCCAGCCTTTTCGTCATGCAATATCCGGTCAATTCGCCTGGTTCTTGACGGCCGGCAGTCGGTCCAGCGCGGCGGTCTTCTCGCGGGCCTCGCTCTCCCGACCGCCGGACATCTTGCGGAAGAGCCACTCGGCCAGCAGGCCCAGCGTGATGAGGGAGAACAAAACGGCGGTGGCGGCGTAATTGACCGCCACCCAGGCCACGGACGTTTTCTCGAGGAAATATTTTTTTATGATCCCCGGCGGGGTCAGCGATACGAATTTCCCCTGCGGGTTGTAGCCCCGGCGGACCGGGGCGTTGGAGGCCCACGTCAGCAAGTCCACGTTCGAATAGCCGAGGCCGTGGTCGATATTATACAGGGACACGGCCAGGTCGAATTTCCTCTGGCGCAGGTCGCGTATTTTTTTGAGGCCGAAATTAAACAGGCTCATCCGCCCATTGCCGTTGACGCAGATCACGTCGTCCACGAGCGGGTCCAGTTCGAGCGCGTCCTGTGCTTGCAGGGGCGCGATGACCGTGACCCTTGCCTGGGGGAATTCCTTTTTCAGGGCGGCGAGGGTCTGGTTCAGCACGCGCGTCGCCGACCGGATGACCAGAATGTTTCGAATGTCCAAGTTCTCTTCTCGTAGGGTCATTGTGAACGGCCCGTCCCTTCAGCGAAGATGCGACCTTCCCAAATCGCCGGGGTTTTCCAGGTCGAAGATTTTTCCCTCGATGTTCACCGCAATCAGTTTTTTAACGCCCAACCGTCTGCCGATGGCCTTGATCTCCGAATAGCCGTTCCCGGAAATGTTGTTGTACGGGATGACGCCCAGGGAGAAGCCGCGGCGTTGCAAATCCTCCGCGATTCCGCCGGGGAACGTTTTGTCGTTGAAGTGCGCGTCGCCGTAGGGGATGGCCTCGTTGACGCGCGGGTTCTGTTTCACCTCGGCCAGGGCGGACGCCTGCGTCAGGACAACGATCCGGCTGTTGGGGAAAGCATGGCGGAGGGCGTCCGTCACGTGGTTCATCTGCTTCATGCGCGTGCTCCTGAACAGCAGGATCTCGCGGGGTTGGGGTATGTTCAACGCGGAGAACGTGTCCTTGGCGGTGACGGAGTAGCGCCGGTTGAAGCCTTTTTCGTACGCTTTCTCGGCTTCCCGGAAGTTGGCCAGGACCCGTTCGGCGGGATAGCCGGGCAGGTCCACCACGCAACAATTGCCGCCGTCGAACCGTTTCCAGTCCATCTCCCGCAGGTAGCCGTTGGACTTGGCCCAGTTATAGTAGGGCGTGCCGGGTTGCGGGGTGCTGATGGAGAGTTGGAAGCGCCAGAGATAGCCGTTGTCGAGCAGGTCGTTGATCAGGGCGATGGTTTTTTTGTCGCAGTCGTCCGTCGAGCCCTGGCCGCCGAAGGTGAAGGTCCCGTAAAATTTCAATCCGATGCTCGACCCGTATTTCATCAATTGCGTGAGCCTGGGGACGTTGAACTTCCTGCCCAGGTCCATGCCTTGCGCGGCGTGTTCGCCGGCCGTCTCGATGCCCAGGCGGACCATGTAATATCCCGCGCTTTTCATCGCGTCCAGGACTTCCTCGTCCATGGGCCACTGGCCGCACATGACGTCGTATTTCAAGTCCGCCAAGCCGTTTTCGCGGATGGCCTTGGTCAGTTCGAGGATGTATTTCTTGCTCCCGTTGTGGACTTCCTCGTCGAAGAAAATCCCTTCCAACTGGGGATACCTTTGGCGCAGGTTCCGCAATTCCATGACCACGTTTTCGGGATTTCTCGGGCGCCAGTTGGGGCGCGAGTAGGAGATGTTTCCGCAGACGCAGAACGTGCAGGAGAGGGGACACCCCCGCGAGGCATACGCCTGGATTTCCAGGTATTCGCTGGAGGGCTCTCCGGGCATCCCGTAGGCCAGCCGGGACACGTCGTCGTCCTCCGGCAGGGGGAGGTCGTTGACGTCCAGCGGCGGCCTGAGGTTGACGTTCGGGTACAGGCCGGGAATATCGCCCGGTTTTTTTCCCTGCAGGATGTCGCGGACCACCAGCTCATATTCGCGCAGGACGACATGGTCGGCGTATTCGCCCACTTCATCGGGGAAAGTCGTGGCGTGGGGGCCGCAAAAGATCAGTTTCGTTCCGAACCGGCGCTTGATCTCCTTGGCGAACCGGCTGTCCGCCTCGATCGTGCGGGTGGCCGAGTCCATGACCAGGTAATCCGGGCCAAAATCCGAGACCTGCTCCACGTAGGCGTCATGGTCCCATTTGCGCAGACAGCCGTCGAAGAACTTCACCTCGTGGTCCGTGTCCCGCTTCAGGATGGACGACGCATACGCCAGCTCCCAGGGGTAGTAGGTGAAAATACTCAAGTCCTTGGTGCTGTTGGTCCATCGGCTGGGCGAGTGGATCATGGCGTAGCCTTCGGAGTCGATGCCGACGGAATTGCAAACGGCGACTTTCATAATATCAGGGCCTCGCGTCAGATGAATTCAAGTTGAAGGGGGTGTCTCTTAGGGCATTTCAACGGGGGGTTGGAGAGAATGTTTCAAACAGTTCCACCCCGGCGCTGGCTTATGTTCGGCGCTAGCCCTGTGAAGGCGGACAACTCCCCTCCAGGATAAAAACAGCGCCATAATTCGCTGGCGCGGGTTTTTTATTCTAAAATTCATAACGGCCTAAAGCAAATAAAACTTGATAGTAAGCAGGGTTTTTGTAAGTAATGTTTTGGGGTTTATAAAGACGGTATTAAAACGCAGGTGAGGTCATGTTGCAATTTCAACTAACTTTAGGACAGAACCCGATTGGACGGTCGGCGGCCGAAGGCTTATCTAAATTGCGTTCAAGATGATAGTAATTACTCCCGCAAGGGCGCGATCCATGGCGAGAACAGCCCGTGTTGGCAACAGGGAGCTGACGAGGCGGTCGAGCAAACTTCGTGATCGGGCTCTACGACAGCGGGACGATCGCATGGGAAAACATAAGATACTCATCCTCAAGATCCTGAGCGGCCAATCGGGTGCAAATATTGGTTTTGACGATTTGCGCCATTTACTGAAGAAGCTTGGTTTCGATGAGCATGTACGAGGGAGCCACCATCTGTTCCGAAGGTCGGGAATCGAGGAAAAAATCAATTTGCAACGGGACGGGAGTAAAGCCAAGCCAGGCGCGCCAAGTGAGGGCGGTCATCGTTAAATATCGGCTTGGAGAGGAGGTGAAGCGATGTATAAGTACGAGATCATCCTTTATTGGAGCGAGGACGACCAGGCATATGTCGCGGAGGCGCCGCTCAAAAATTCGCAGGATGCTATCGGATTGTGGATCGACACCGCCAAAGCGCATGGCGACCCCGTGCCTGAACCGAAAGGACGGCGTCTGATCTTCGCATAGGTTCGGCGCCCATCCGATAAGTTGTTCGTAGCGCGAGTCGGCGGGACTGACGCAGGAAGAACTCGATCGCCGACTTCACGCCAAGAGAACCGCGATCCCGCGTATAGAGAACCCTGCCGAGGACATCAAGCTGTCAACCTTGGAAAGGAAGACAGCGTAGCCTTTCCAGGGGATCCACCGCTTCCTTCTTCCACATGTTTCCCATGAACGAAACACGATACGCATAATCGATTGACCGTTTGAAGAACAAGCTCAGACCGTGAAATATTTGTCCATGTCAAAATCCGGATTCAGTTCAAAGGGGGGTAGTGTCAAGGATCTTTCGCACTTTTGATTTTGGAAAGTTCCCGTTTCAGGTCCGCTGTTTTTGGGCCTGTGGACCCTGCGCGAAAACGCGGAGCATTTTCGCGCAGGGTCCACAGGCCGGGTCATGCGGCGGTGTCCTCCGTCGCCGACCCCAAATGCTCCATGTTGATATAACGCCGCGTTCCCCACTTCGTCCCCGCGACGTGCCGGAGCCGGGCCACCGCCTTTCCGGCGCTACAGTTCCTCGCGGACGACGTCGTCGAGGGTCTGGCGCCGCCGCGCCAGCGTGCATTGGTCGCCGTCCACCAGGACCTCCGCGATCAGCGGCTGGGTGTTGTAGTTGGACGACATGGCGAAACCGTACGCCCCGGCGCCGCCCACGACGATGAGGTCGCCCGCCCTGGGCAGGGGCAGTTTGCGCGGGACCGGTTCGTCGTTCTCCTGGGTCAGCATGTCCCCCGACTCGCAGACCGGCCCGGCCACGATGACGTCCTGGACCGGCCCCAGGTTGTCGCCGTCGAACCAGATGGGATGGTAAGACCCGTACGCCATGGGCCGTATCAAGTGGCAGAACCCGATGTTGCCGAGAACGTAATCCAGGCGCTTGCCGGTTTCGTCGAAGGTGTGGTTGAGCGACCGCACCTCGCCGATGAGGTAACCGCACCCGGCGACGAACCGTCGGCCGGGCTCGATCTCGCAGACGATCCTCCAGCCGAAATGCTGTTCCAAGACCTTTACCCTTTCCTCCAATATGGGTTTATAGCCCGAGATATCGACTTGCGGCAACGCCTCGCGGTATTGGTAGGGCAGACCGCCGCCGAAATTGATGGTCTCCAGGTTCTCGAACTGTTTGGCGAAGTCCACCAGTTTCCCGGTGATCCGTTTCAAGTGTTCCATGTCGCCGCCCGAGCCGATGTGCATGTGCACGCCGGAGACGATCAGCCCGTATTTTTTGGCGATCCCCCGCGCCTCGTCCAGGTTTTGGAACCAGATGCCGTGTTTGCTGTACGGCCCGCCGGTATTGGTCTTTTTCGAGTGCCCGTGTCCTTCTCCCGGATTGATCCGGATGGACACCCGGTTCGAACCCCTCTGGCGCTTCTGGAAGGCCCGGCCGTACTCCTCCAGCATCCCCAGGGTCCCGCAGTTGCAGAAGATGTCGTTTTCGAGGCAATATTCCGCGTCCCCGGCGTTGAGGAACACGTCGCTGGTGAAACAGATATCGTTCGTCCCGAAACCGGCGCGCAGGGCCCGCTGGACCTCGAAGAGGCTGACGGCGTCGATTTTCACCCCGCCCTTCCGCATCTCGTCGAGGATTCTGCCGTTGGAGCAGGCCTTCATGGCGTAACGCGCGACGGGGGCGAGCCGTTTGATTTCGGCGATCGAGTCGCGAAGGGTCTTCAAACTGTATACGTAAACCGGGGTCCCGAACTCCCCCGCGATGTCCCGGACCTCGACGTTTTCTATTTTCATCCTTTCTCCTTCTGTCAATGTGAGCGGCCCTGCAATTTCATTCCTGGAATTCCCGGAGATTTATAGCACATTTTCCGCGCGCTTTCCGTCCCTTTCGGCGGCAAAATTCCGTGCCGGGAAAACCCTGAAATTTTTCTCGATTTTCGTTTGACATTTATCGCGAATCTATTTAAAACGATAAATGACGGCGCAACGCCAGAGAGAGGCGGTTTGGATGAAATAAAAGACCATCCACAAAGGAAAAATCCGCAAACCATGCCGGGCAAATCCCTCCACGCCCTTACTGAAGGGCGCGAGGAATGGCTTCTAATTTTTCAGCCCTTTTATTCATAAGGAAGCGGCCATGCAAAAGTGGAACATAGAAAAGTCCCTCGAACTTTACAATATCGAAGGGTGGGGCGCGGGTTATTTCGGGATCAACGAAAAAGGCCATTTGATCGTCCGGCCCAACAAGCTCGCCGACCAGGCCGTCGACCTGAAACTCCTCATCGACGACATCTACGAGAAAGGCTACACCCTTCCGGCCCTGATCCGTTTTTCGGACATCCTCCGGTCCAGCATCCGCGACCTCACGTCGGCGTTCCGCAACGCCGCGCAGGAACACAATTATACCGGCGAATACCACGGCGTCTATCCCATCAAAGTCAACCAGCAACGCCAGGTCGTCGAGGAAATCGTCAAGTTCGGGCGCGAATACAACATCGGCCTGGAAGCCGGCTCCAAACCGGAACTGCACGCCTGCCTGGCCATCATGGACAACCCCGCCGCGCTCCTGATCTGCAACGGCTACAAGGACGAGCCGTTCATCCGCCTCGCCCTGATGGGGCAGAAACTGGGCAAGCGGGTGTTCATCGTCGTCGAGAAGCTGGACGAACTCAGACTGATTATCCGCGTCGCCCGCGAACTCCATATCCGCCCCAACATCGGCCTGCGGATCAAGCTGTTCAGCGCGGGCTCCGGCCGGTGGGCCTCCTCCGGCGGCGAGCATTCCAAGTTCGGGCTGAGTTCCACGGAACTGGTCCAGGCCCTGGAAATCGCGCGCAACGAACAGGTCCTGGACTGCGTCCAGTTGATCCATTTCCACCTCGGGAGCCAGATCACCAACATCCGCCGGATCAAGAACAGCCTGAAGGAAGTGGGCCGGTATTACGCCGAGCTGATGAAGCTGGGTTGCAACATCAAGTACATCGACGTGGGCGGCGGCCTGGGCGTCGATTACGACGGGTCGCGCTCGACCTTCGCCTCCAGCGCCAACTACACGGTCCAGGAGTACGCCAAAGACGTCATTTACCAAGTCATGGAAGTCTGCAACGAGGAAAACCTGCGCCACCCGCACATCATTTCGGAATCTGGACGCGCCATGACCGCGTACCATTCCATCCTCGTGTTCAATGTCCTCGACGTCACCTCGTTCCCGGAATGGGACGAGCATTTCGAGATCAGCCAGGACGCCCCGGGCGTGGTGCACGAACTCTTTTACGTCCTGGAACAGACCTCCAACAAGAACATCAACGAGTCCTGGCACGACGCCGTGCACTTGAAGGAAGAGGCGCAGAACCAGTTCTTGCACGGCCTCGTCTCGCTCGAGGACCGGGCGCTGGCCGAAAAGATTTTCTGGGGCATCACCCGCAAGATCCACGACCTCTCGACCCGGCTAAAATACCTGCCCGACGAGTTGAAGTCCCTGAAGAAAAACCTGGCCGACAAATACTTCTGCAACTTTTCCGTGTTCCAGTCGGTGCCCGACTCCTGGGCCATCGACCACGTCTTCCCCATCGTCCCGCTCCAGCGCCTCGACGAGGAGCCGCAACGCGAGGCGACGCTGGAGGACATCACCTGCGATTCCGACGGGAAGATCGACACCTTCATCGGCAACCGTAGCACCGAGAACACCCTGCGCGTCCACCGGATCATCCCCAACGACCCCTACCGGATCGGGATATTCCTCACCGGGGCCTACCAGGAAATCCTCGGCGACCTGCACAACCTGTTCGGCGACACCAACACGTTCCACGTCTCCCTCAACGCCGACGGAAGCCTCAAGTACGAACAGATCATACGCGGAGAAAACGTGACCGACGTGCTGGACTACGTGCAGTTCCGGGCGGACGAGCTGGCGGGACGCATGGCGGGGATCCTGATCAACAGCGTGCAGAACAACGTCATCAGCCAGGACGAGGCCGACCGCTTCCTGGCGCTCTACAAGGAAGGGTTGAACGGCTACACCTACCTGGTCAAGCCCATCCAGGACTGATGGGTTCGCGCCGTTTAACCCGGATATTGGACGGGTAACTAACCTGTAGAGGCGTTTCGAATCCTTGGATCGAGGTCTGCCGGTCCTTCGCGGCGGAAAACACTCTGCGGCAAAAAGCGCTCCCTTGCAAAGGAGGTTAGGGGGATTTGAAATCCCTGTTCGCCAGCGTGACGCTGGCCGGGCAGAGGCGCCCGGAGGCGACGCGGCGATGACGCTCCGCGATCGCCGGAACACGGCCCCCGCCTCCGCGCAAGCTGGAGGCGGCATTGGCTCCAGGCCCAGCCTGGCCCCTACGGCGAGTAGCGCGAATCCCCCCGGCTCGCCAGGGCGACGCCGTGGCAAGCCCGGCCCCCTTTACAAGGGGGCGCAATTCCATTCTTTTGCTCATGCAATATCCGGTTTAAACCACAGCCGACAGGCCCTGCCGTAGCACACCGACCATGGCTTGGTGCACCAACCCGTTCGAGGCGAGGATCTCCCGGTCGTAAATGCGGGACGGCGAGCCGTCGAAACGGGTGATCTGCCCGCCTGCTTCCCGGACGATCAAGGCCCCCGCCGCGACGTCCCAGGGATGGAGCTTGAGTTCCCAGAACCCCTCGAACCGGCCCATGGCCGTGTAACACAAATCCATCGCGGCGGACCCCGGCCGACGCACCGCCTGGCACTGTTTCAGGAAATTGGCGAAATGGTCCAGGTTGTTGTTCTTCGATTCCTTGATGTCGTAGGCGAATCCGGTCGCCAGCAGGCTCTCCTTCAACGAACCGATGGCGGAAACCGCGATGGGGTTCGAGTTGAGCGTGGCGCCCTTCCCCTTCTCGGCCACGAACAACTCGTCCATGCATGGATTGTAGATGACCCCCAGGACCACTTCCCCCTCGCGCTCCAGGGCGATCGATACGCAATAACAGGGAAACCCGTGGGCGTAGTTGACCGTGCCGTCCAGCGGGTCGACGATCCATTTGTTTTTTCCGGACGCAAGCCCCTGCGTGTCCCCGGACTCCTCAGCGAGGATCGAATGATCGGGAAACCGCCGTTTGATCCGGCCGATGATCTCTTTCTCGCACAATAAATCGACCTCGGTGACCGGGTTGATGGCGCTCTTGTAAGTCACCTTGCCGACGCTACCGCTACGCGCCTTCTGGATTTTCCCCGCCGCCAAGGCGGCGTCGATGGCCACTTCCAGGGCGTCCCTCATTCGATCCACCCTCCGCCGACGATACAGTCGTCGCGGTAGAACACCGCCGCCTGTCCGGGCGTAACCGCCGTCTGCGGCCCGTCGAACTCCACATGGACCCGTCCGCCCGGCAAGGGCGTGACGAGAGCGGGCGCGCCGGGATGGCGGTAGCGGATCTGCACTTCCGCCGTGAACGGGCCGGAAGGCTCTAAATACCATGAGACTCCAAACGCCGCGAACTCGCAATTCAACAGGTCCCGCTTGGGGCCGACGGTGACGGTGTTGGTATCGGGATCGATGCGCGTCACAAAATAGGGCTCGTTCAAGCCGCCCAGGTTCAAGCCCTTCCGCTGGCCGATGGTGTAGGCCGCGTAGCCGTCGTGAGTCCCCAGGATGTTCCCCGATTTATCCACGATGGCCCCCGGGACCAGACCCGTCCTGTCGCCGTTGGCGCGGTTGGCCAGGAACTCCCGGTAATCGTTGTTGGGGATGAAGCAGATCTCCTGCGATTCCTCCTTTTCGGCCACGCGCAAACCCAGCGAGCGGGCCAGTTTCCGCACCTCGGTCTTTTCCAAATCGCCCAACGGGAAAACCACGCGGGCAATCTGATCTCTGCTCAAGCCGAACAGGAAATAACTCTGGTCCTTGGAGCGGTCCCTGCCGCGCCGGACCGTCAGGCGGCCCTGGCCGTCCGCGACCACCGAGGCGAAATGACCCGTGGCGACGCGGCCGTAACCCAGCGCCCCGGCTTTTTCCATCAAGCGGTCGAACTTCAACCTCTGATTGCACAGGATGCAGGGGATGGGCGTCCGGGCGCTCTTGTACTCCGCAACGAAATAATCGACCACGTCCGCGCGGAACTCCTTCTCCATGTTCAGAATGTAAAAAGGGATCTGTAGCCGGTCCGCGACGCGGCGCGCGTCGGCCAGGTCGTCCAGCGAACAACACGTGCCAAACCGGTCGTCCGTGTCCGAACTGTAATCCCACAACTGCAGGGAAATTCCGACCACGTCGTATCCCTGCTCCTTCAGCAGGGCCGCGGCGACCGAACTGTCGACCCCGCCGCTCATGGCGACCACGATTTTTTCTTTCATTATTACGATTCCGACGGATCCTCGGAATGACCGGGGCCGTAAAACGACAGGCAGGTGTCTCCTACCCGTCTCGACTTGAATAGGGCCAGTTTACCATAGATTTCCCGGAGCGGATTTTTGCGGCGATGCTCCGCGACCGCCATCGAATCCCCGCCCAGCAAGCCCGACGCGGAGAGAGCCAGCAATGTCTCCTCGTACAAATCCTCGTCGAACGGCGGGTCGATATACACCAAGTCGAACGAGAGCCCGCGTTTGTCCAACAACCGGATGGCGTTCAACGCGTTCGTCCTCAACACCTCCCATTCGGGCCCGTCCCCGTCCGCCGCGCCCTTGCCGAACCCGCATTTTTCCAGGTTCCTGCGGACCAGGTCGGCGGCCTTGGCGTGCGGCTCCACGAACACGGCGCGGGCCGCCCCCTGGCTCAACAACTCGATGCCGATGTTGCCCGTCCCCGCGAACAAATCGAGGACGCTGGCCCCCTGGATGAACGGACGCACCTGGTTGACGAACGACTCCTTCACCCGGTCCAGCGTGGGACGGATGTCGCTACCCTTGAAAGCCGTCAGCCGCCTGCCCTTCGCCCTGCCCCCGATCACCCGCATAAGCCCGCTCCAAACCCTTCCATGATAAACCCATCCCCGCCGAAACCGCCCGGCGGCGATTCGCCCGGCCCGGCCAGCGAAGGCGCCGGACGCGGGGCGGAAAAATTCAATTTATCTTGACAGCCCCGGAAGATCAAACTAATATTGGGAAAAATAACGATAATGCTCGGGCATCGTCTAATGGTAGGACTTCAGGTTCTGGCCCTGAATATCGAGGTTCGAATCCTTGTGCCCGAGCCATTTTTTTCCCCCGCGGACGCCACCCAAACCCGGACGAAATGAACATCTACCGCAATCCATTCACCGTAGGGCTTTGGGCTCCGGCGTATCTGCTTGTAGGAACGATAACCATAACCACCGATTTTCTTCTGACCGCGATGTATATACTCGCGACCTTGGCCATCATCGGCGCCTACGTTACCGAGTTCCCCATGTTGCCCAGCCACTATATGAACGAGGTGGCGCACAAAACGTCGATCGCCACGCTGATGGGAATGCTTTTGGGCTTGGTATTGTTTCTGGGGTTTACCGGCTTTTCGGAACAAACCGACTCCAGCCCCATATCGGCCTCGGGGAAATTTTTCATCACCTGGACGGTGATGTCGGCCCCCGCTTATCTGTTGATGGTGTTTTTTGTATCGCAGATCAACAAAAGGGACCTGGAGGCGGAACATGCCGTCCGGGAAGAGAGAAAGAAACAACGCGGCAGAACCAGCCATCCCCCCCTCATGAACCGGGACGGCTTTTAGCGCGAACATTGTCTAGCGGCCCAGGACGTCGCCCTCTCGCTTTTTGGGGCTTCGCCCTATTATTCACCAATCGAAACCGACGATCCCACGATTTCTGGATAAAATCGCGGTTGCCAAAAAATACCGGCAACTTTAGAAGTTTTGTTGCCGCAGGTTGCCATTCCGTCCCGCGTTCCGGCTCGTCCGGACGCGGGATTTTTTTTGCCTTCAAACGCCTCCCCTTCTCAAAATCCCTCGCATCCCTTGGGGAACGGGAGGGGGAAGCATCTTTCGTTTTTGGTTTGAACGGCAAGGTCATGATCGAAGGTCACGGCCTTGCCTTATGCAATTTCTTTTTGGAGGATTCGTTTATGGAGTTGTTTGGCTTTCCAGAAGCGCGGACTTCTTTGAAGATGAATATGCCGTCGATCGGGCGGTCAAGGACTATCAGGCGGGGTTTTACAATTCGGGTGGACGGAAACCTTCGCACCGGTACGTGGGACCCTTGGAGGCGTCCGAGGGTTCCGAGGGCAGGACGCTTTATATCGGCCGGCGCGGGAACGGGAAACTGGTGCGCGTTTACGAGAAGGGCAAGGAACGGGGCATCCATTCCGGTCCCCTCTCCCGGTGGGTCCGCGCCGAGCTTGAACTGCACGGGTCGTGTCCCGAAACGAAGAAGGGGCGCGTCATCCCCTGGGACATTCTGGCAAGGCCGGGGGCGTATCTGGCGGGCAGTTGCAAGGCGCTCGCGTTCATCAGCGACACGTGCGACAAGGTCAAGACCATCGCCGTGAAGGTCGCTACGTCGCTGGCAACGGCGGTGAAACACGCGAAGCGGACTTGCGGGAGGGTGGTCAACGTGCTTCGCGACATGGGATACAGTCCGTCGCAGATCGTGACCTTACTGTGCCGGGACGATTTCCCGGATTGGTACGAGAAGAAGGACTATGGGCGTACCGGGATCGAGGACCAGATCTTGGGTTGGGTCAAGGAGATATTCGGTGTAGACGGCGATTGGGACAAAGCGCCGGTTATAGCGTAATGTTACGCCCGGAACCCGTTCACGATCCGCGTCGAAACCGTTTGGCCGAAGGCCTCCACGACCCAGCTTAATCGGCCAGGCGTTTTTCCAAATAAGCGATAAAGCGTTCGGCCAGATAATCCTCAAGGTTCATGTTGTGCGCCTCGGCTAGGGATTGGAGTTACATTTCGAGTTCCTCGGAAACGTTGACGGTCAAGGTCTCCTCGATGTCCAAATCGAGTTCCAGTTGTTCGAATATCCGTTTCATAGCGGTCTCTCCTTCGATCAAAGTTTTGAGATTTGTTTGATAAAGCCGCCCGGCGGGACATCCCCGCCGGGCATGGGCATCCAGTCAAGCCGCTGGTTGCCGTGTCGCGGAACGCTTCGAAGGGCGGAAGCTGTATTGAGTCGCTGGCGGGACTGTAAAAGGCCTGATTCCCGCCGTGGCGGATGACGGCCTTGGTATTACCGATGAAACGGTCGGCGGCGGCTATCCTGTTTTGCAGGGGTAGAGGTTCGGCGGGTTTGCCGTAATAGCGTTCAGGCAGGCCGTCGATTTGTTGCGCGTTGAAAACGGTATAGCCCTTGAGAAAATGGATTTCCCGCTCGACATCCTGCCCGGTTTCGTCGGTTTCCGTCTTGGTCAAACTGTTGGCATACACGACCAACGAACCATGCTCGCCTTTCCGCACCTGCGCGCCCAGAGTTTCGGCCTGTTTGTACGTCATCCAGATATTGGCGGCGTACCCCTTGGCGGCGGACTCGCCCCAAAGAAGCAGGATGTTGATGCCTTGGTACGGCGTGCCGTTGTGGCGGAGCGGACGGGTGATCCTGCCTTCCGCGTTTCCGGCGTTCCACGGTTTCAGCCACGGGCGTATGCCCCGCTCAAGATCGGCAATGATGCGGGATGTGACCCGGTCGTAAACGTCGGCGCGTGATATCGATACGTTTTTCATTTTGCTTCCTCCTTTTAATGGTTAACAACACCGCTGACGGGGTGGCCCCCCCTTGCACAAAAAGAAGGGGGGCTGACGCGAAAAAACAGGAGCGAGCAAAGCGAACGACACGCCTTATAGAACGGTTGAACTGCGAGACGTGACGGAACCGGTTTTGTGAGGGCGCGGCTTGCGGAAGTCTTTACCTGCAAACCGGGCCGAGACGCGTGCGAGGAGTCGGAGGGAGGGTTTGCTTTTTTGCGGGCTTTTATGCTGGGTCTATTTTCCGAGGGGCGGGAAAATGCGAGCGGTATGATCGCGCCCTAGGGGAAGCGAGGCGCTACGATATGGCGTTGGAAAACGGGGAGATGATTTTGGAACGGAGAGGATGTTTAGGAGGCATCCGCATTCCGCCTCCGGCGGGATATTGGGGCGTGAAGCGCAAGAGAGGCCAATCTTCTGGAGATAATCTGAAGGGCGTCTCTAAAAATCGCCTTTTCCTTGAGTCCAACCGGCGCTGAAAAATTGTAGTTGCCCAATTTATTGGGCTTTTGGAGCGCCTGACGAATCAGGCAACCACATTTTTTTGATATACCATAAAAATTTATCCCTTTTTTGGGGAATAAAACCGTTTTGAATGGCCTCATAACATAATCGGCCCGTATATCGCGCGAGTCGAAAACCGTTTAAGGGCATCTCTAAAAATTGCCTTTTATAAGCCCAATTGACCATGAAAAGTTGTAGTTGCCTAATTTATTTTTGGGCTTTTGCGGGGTCTGACGAATCAGGCAACCACAATTTTCCAGAGATCCCTGAAGTAAATATCAATACCCTCCATCATTTTTCAGGAATCCATAATTTCATATTGCAAAAACATGCCCATTCCGATATGGTATTCGCGCGCCATTATAGACGAATATCCGCGCGGAAAACGTCGTTATGTTTTCTAAAAACAATATCGATACCGGTTGCGCGTGTCTCGCGTTGCTAGCGCGTTTCCATCATGTCGCGGCCGACCCCAATGCGCTACGGCACGAATTGGGTAAAAATGGCGGACCATTCTCCGACACCGATATTATCCGGGCCGCCTCCTACCTGAAACTCAAGGCCAAGACCGTCAACGCCGCTCCCAAGACGCTCGCCGGCGTCGCCCTTCCCGCCATCGCCAGGCACAAAGACGGCCGTTATTTCATCCTGGCCCAATATCATGCGGAAAGGGATGAATTCCTGATCCAGGACCCGCTGGCCGACCGGCCGCAAATATTGGACCGGGAGCGCTTTCAGCAAGCGTGGACGGGCGAATTGATCCTCGTCGCCAAGCGTTCGCTGTTGCCGGGCATGACGGGCAAGTTCGATTTTTCCTGGTTTATCCCCTCGATTCTCAAATACAAAAAACTATTGTTCGAGGCGCTGGCGGCGTCTTTCTTCATCCAGCTCTTCGCGCTCGTCACGCCGCTATTCTTCCAGGTCGTCATCGACAAGGTGTTGGTCCATCGCGGCCTGGCCACGCTCGACGTGCTGGCCATTGGCCTTCTGGCGATTTCGCTGTTCGACGTCGTTCTCGGCGGGTTGCGGACGTTTTTATTCTCCCACACCACCAACCGGATCGACGTGGTCCTCGGCAGTAGCCTCTTTAAACATCTGGTGAATCTGCCTATCGCTTATTTCCAAAACCGCCAGGTAGGCACGACCGTCGCCCGCGTCCGGGAACTGGAAACCATCCGCAACTTTATCACCGGTTCCGCCTTGACCCTGGTCATCGACATCTTCTTCACTTCCGTCTTCCTCGCGGTGATGTACTATTACAGCCCCCTTTTGTTCCTGGTGACGCTGGGGTCCATCCCGCCCTACATAGCGCTTTCCGTTTTTATCACCCCCATCCTCAAAAGGCGTCTGGACGAAAAATTCAAGCGCGGCGCCGAGAACCAGGCCTTTCTGGTGGAGGCCGTCTCCGGCATGGAAACCCTCAAGGCCATGGCGGTGGAGCCGCAGATGCAACGCAAGTGGGAGGAACAACTCGCGGGTTATGTCCTGGCCTCTTTCCGTAGCCAGAATCTGGGCAACATCGCCGGCCAGACGGCCCAGTTCGTCAACAAGGTAACGACCGTTTTGATCCTCTGGTTCGGGGCGCGCCTGGTCATCGACGGCGAACTCTCGGTGGGGCAATTGGTCGCCTTCAACATGATGGCGGGCAGAGTGTCCGGCCCCATCCTCCGCCTGGTGCAACTCTGGCAGGATTTTCAGCAAGCCCGCATCTCGATGGAACGCCTGGGCGACATCTTGGACACGCCCGCGGAACCCGGCCACAACCCCAACCGCTCGACATTGCCGCAAATCCAAGGCCATGTGCGGTTCGAGCATGTCGGCTTCCGTTATCGTCCCGACCAACCGCAAGTACTGCACGACATTCACTTTTCCGTACGTCCGGGGGAAGTCATCGGCATTGTCGGGCGCTCGGGTTCGGGCAAAAGCACCCTGACTAAACTGGCGCAACGCCTTTACGTGCCCGAATCCGGCAGGGTCCTCATCGACGGCGTCGATCTTTCGCTCGTGCAACCCGCCTGGCTGAGACGCCAGGTGGGCGTCGTCCTTCAGGAAAACTTCATGTTCAACCGCTCGGTCAAGGAGAATATCGCTTTGTCCGACCCCGCCATACCCGCGGAACATGTCATCCATGTCGCGAAACTGGTCGGCGCCCACGAGTTTATCCTGGACCTCCCCGAGGGCTACGACACGAAAATCGAGGAACAGGGCAGAAACCTCTCCGGCGGGCAAAAGCAACGCATCGCCATAGCCCGCGCCCTGCTGACCAACCCGAGAATCCTGATCCTCGACGAGGCCACCAGCGCCCTCGATTACGAGTCCGAGCGCATCATCCAGGACAGGATGAAGGAAATTTGCCGGAACCGCACCGTCTTTATCATTGCTCACCGCCTGTCCGCGGTCAGACAGGCGAATCGCATTATCGTCATCGACAGGGGACGCATCGTCGAGCACGGCAACCACGATACGCTCATCAAACAGCGCGGCCTGTACGCCCAGCTCCACCTTCATCAGGCGGGCATGCGGGTCGTGGCTTGACGAGCCGGAACGGAAATAACAAGGCGCTGAAAAAAGGAGTTCATAAGAGCGTCTAACAAAATGAACCGATGACTTCGCGCTCAAGTTCCCCCTCCCTTGAGGGAGGGGGCTGGGAGAGGGTGAAATCGGCTTTTCACCCCCTCCTCGCCTCCCCCTGGAAGGGGGAGGAAGTTGCGGGGACTTCATTTTGTTAGACGCTCTAAGTAGCTATACCTCACGGGGAAAATTGAAAACGGCGAATTCCCTTCCCCCTTGTAGGGGGAAGGTCAGGATGGGGGTGTAAATTCAGCGCGGTTACCCCCTCCCAACCTCCCTGAAAGGGGGAGGAGATTTGTGGATCAACGGCACGTTGGCCCGATAAATCAGGCAACTACAATTATGCATTCGATAAAAACGAGCCCGAAAAGGACATTTTCAGCGCCCTGACAACAATGAAACCGTTGATCGACAGACTGGAAAACCCCGAAAAGATCCAGCGCCAGCTCCATGCCTTCCTGCCCGCGGCGCTGGAAATCCAGGAAACCCCGCCGTCGCCCATCGGCCGGGCGATTAGCGGGTCGATCATGCTCTTGTTCGTCCTTGCGGTCGTTTGGGGCGTGGTCGGCCAAATCGACATGGTGGCCGTGGCCCCGGGCAAAATCATCCCCAGCGGCAAAGTCAAAACCATTCAACCGCTGGAGATCGGCATCGTAAAAACCATCCATGTCAAGGACGGGCAACAGGTAAAAGCGGGCGACCCGCTCGTTGTCCTGGACAACACCCTCATCCAGGCGGACGCCGACCAGTTGCGGCAAAAACTGGCCGTCGCCGAACTGCAACGGACCCGGCAGGAAATCTTCCGGCAATTGTTACAGAATCCATCGTCGCCGTCGAACCGGCGGGCGCCGTTCGGCCGCTTCCAACCCGTCTCCTACGGGGCAAGACAAGAGGACGTCTCCATCCAGCGCCATCTTCTTGACGAGCAAATCGACGAATACCAATACCGCAAGCAATCCATGGAGAACGAATGGGCCAAGCGGCAAGCCGAGCAAGACCGGATCAAAACCTCCGTCGTCAAACTGCGGCGCACCCTGCCGCTGATCGCCGAACGCGCCCGCGCCCTCAGGATCCTGATGGAACAGGACATCGTCCCCCGAAACCAATACCTGGAACTGGAGGAGGAACGTATCCAGCAGGAACAAGACCTCGCCGGCTTCGAGGCGCAGTACCGGGAGCTCGAGGCCGCCCTCCATGAAATCGCCGCCAACCTCGACGCGCTCAAGGCCGAAACCCAAAAGAACAATTTGCGGGAATTCATCGAAACGGGCCAGCAAATCGCCGCGTTAAAACAGGAACTCGTCAAAGTCCGGCAACGCGACCGGCAACAGGTCCTTTCCGCCCCCATCGACGGAGCGGTGCAACAGCTCGCCGTGCACACCGTCGGCGGCGTCGTCACCCCGGCGCAGGAACTGATGCGGATCGTGCCGGAGCAAAGCGTCCTCGAGGTCGAGGCCTACGTGCTGAACAAGGACATCGGCTTCGTCCAGGAAGGACAGGCCGCCGAGGTCAAGATCGACACCTTCGACTTCACCAAGTACGGCGCGATCGACGGGCAGATCGTCGACCTGTCGAACGACGCCGTCAACGACGAGAAACTGGGGCTGGTTTACCAATGCCGGGCGCTGATCAAGAAAACGCAAATGCCGGTCGACGGCAAATGGGTCAACCTCGGTCCGGGCATGTCCGTCACGGTGGAAATCAAGACCGGCAAACGCCGGTTGATCGAATACTTCCTCAGCCCCCTCCTGCGCTACAAGCAGGAAAGCCTGAAGGAGCGGTGACGCAATGACCGGGCATCGGTTTTATTCAACCGGGGCGTTCAACATGACCGGTGTTAAATAAGAGTGCCTAACAAAATGAAGTATTCCATAACTTCCTCCCCCTTGAAGGGGGAGGTCAGGCGGGGGTGAAAAGCCAGCCCACCCTCCCCCAGCCCCCTCCCTCAAGGGAGGGGAGTAGTTTGAGGGTCGAGTCAAACGATTCATTTTGTTAGGCATTCTAAATAACCGGAGCGTTCAAGACGGACCGGTTTTAAATAAGGAGACTATATGGGTTTCGTCCTTCTGCTTGGTTTGTGCGCTTACATCTTGCTGGCAAGAGTAGTTATCCGTTTGCTAATGCGTATCCCGAAAGAAGCCCGGAATAAACGCATTGTATTGTACCTGAGCATATTCACGGCAATTCTGATCCCCATCTGGGACGTTCCCTTGATCGATTGGAAGTTCAACCAATTGTGCAAAACCGAGGCGGGCATCCACGTTTACGAGAAAGCGGTTCTGGGACCGGAGTATTGGAATGAAGACGGGACATTAAAATTTCTTCATGCCCTTGATTTGAAAAAGGCACTACCTGGAGAGTTTGAACTAGCTTCTATGCTTGAAAGAGAATTTGATTCCTTTTCTGGAAGTAGCAGAGGCCGGTTGCAAGTAAAACGCAAAAAGAACCAGAAAATAATTGGGGAAGAAATCTACATTTGGCGCGGTAGAAATTGGTTGGTTAGATGGATCGGGGGAACGGGACCCGGGGTAGTTTGCTCCTCCCCAGAAACTTACACTCGTATTGTAGAAGCGGTTTTTAAACAAAAATCCGATTGAATAATTGAATAAAGGAGGCTCGTCATGGAAATTTCCCCAGCTCGCCAAAACGCCTTGCTGTCCCAAGCCGCTTACGCCGATTTGAATAACGGCCCCATACTTTCTTCAAATGCCCTGACCTCGGTAGGCATGACGGAACAAGCCGCCACGGAGCTTGCCAAAACCTATAAGGTTCTTGACCAGTACAATGCTACAAATGGCTTCTCGGCTACGGTATTTGAGAATAAAATAACCGGAGAAAAGACCCTTGCCATACGCGGCACGGAGCTAGACCCTTTAGACCCTTTCGATATCCTAACGGATCTAGTTGATGTTGCGCTGGGAACCACTTTGTCACCTCAATATAATACTTTGCAGAGTTATTACCAGGCACTTGTGAATGCGCACATTTTGGATGGCAGTTTTAACGTCACGGGGCACTCCCTCGGAGGTTTTTTAGCGCAGAGTTTTACTTTGGATCACCCCGACGTAGTAAACCATACATATACGTACAACTCGCCCGGTCTCGGCGGCATCGACTCGCCGTTGACGAATATTCTTCAGGCCGCTGGCGCGAGTAACACCAACATACCCAACGATAAAATCACCAATTATTACGCGGAAAACGGGCCGGAAATCATTTCGGGCCTAGGTACGATCATGGGAGAGTCTATCGGAATAACCGTCGACAGCGGTTTGGGGTTGAACCACGGCATAAAGACCTTGACGGACGCTTTTGCCGTTTATAACTTTCTTGGAAAAATAGATCCGACGCTCACTATCGAATCGGCCACCAATATTTTGAACACCAATGCGGGTTTGTTCGATAAAATTCAAGAATTCAATGCGTTCGACCCCTACAACGATACTTACATGGACATAGATGCGAAGCGCACCCTTGGCGATATTTTCAGGGACGTAATAGATTTCTTCCACGTGGCGCAGAATCCCCCGCCCCCGCCGCGCCGCGACCCGCTCGTGCTCGACCTGGACGGCGACGGCCTTGAGCTTTCCGCCCTCGACGGCTCCAACGTCAACTTCGATTTCGACGCCAACGGCTTCGCCGAGCGCACGGCCTGGGCCTCCGCCGACGACGGCTTTCTGGCCTTGGACCGGAACGGCGACGGCGCGATCGGCAACGGCTCGGAACTGTTCGGCAACGCCGCCCCGGTCAATAACGG
>JACQQK010000043.1 GCA_016207065.1 Nitrospinota bacterium | reverse complement strand
TCCAGGTCATTTTCGTCGTTGATGACCACGAATTCCTCCAAGTCGCCGACGATTCCCTTGACCTCGACATGGTCCTCCTGGCCGATGACGACGGGGAAATATTTTTTCTGCACCATCCCCTTGATGGTTTTATGGACCCTCATGACCAGGGGGCAACTGGCGTCGTAAACGATAAAGCCCGCGTCGGCCAGCTTCTCCTTGACCTTTTCCGCCGCCCCGTGAGCGGTGATCATGACCTTCTTGGTCTTGATCTTGTCGATTTCCTCGATGCTGTTGACCAGGGAAACGCCGTGTTTTTTGAGGGATTCGTTGACCTGCCGGTTGTGCACCAGTTGGCCCACAATGGTAAGGTTCGATTGAAACTGCGGGTCCATGGCAAGATTGATGGCGTCCTTGACGCCAAAACAGGTGCCCAAGGCGCTTGCCAGAGAGACTTTCATGATGGTTTCCTTTATATATTCGCTACGGCCGGAGGTCCGGCGCTTGTTTTATCAAAGATAAAAATGATAGCAGATAACGGATGGGTTTAAAATAAAAAACCCCTTTACCGGAGGTTCCCTCCATCATTTGAGGACGAGGTTTTTCAGCAGTTGAAGGGTGGTTTCGCGCCCGATTTCGGCGATGGACTCGGTCAGGGGGATCTTCTTGGGACACACTTCCACGCAGACCTGCGCGTTGCCGCAATCGGCGATGCCGCCCGATTTCATGACCGCTTCGAGCCGCTCCTCCTTGTTCATGGCGCCCGTGGGATGCAGGTTGAAATAACGGACCTGGCTGAACGTGGCGGCGCCCATGAAGTCGTTGGTCAGGGTGAACTGCGGACAGGCCTCGAGACAGCACCCGCAGGTCATGCACTGGGAAAGGGCGTAGGCTTTCTCGCGGATTTTTTCGGGGAAGACGGGCCCTTCGCCAATGTCGTAGGAGCCGTCGATCTCGATCCAACCTTTGATTTTCTTCAGGTTCTCGAACATCCGGCTCCGGTCCACCTGGAGGTCGCGCACGACGGGAAACTTGGACATCGGTTTCAGGACGATGGGGTCTTCCAGGATGTCCACCAAGGCGGTGCAGGCCTGCCGCACCCGCCCGTTGATCAGCATGGTGCAGGAGCCGCACACCTCCTCCAGGCAGTTGCAGTCCCACGTCACGGGAGTCACGGTCTTGCCGTCGGCGGTTACCGGGTTCCTCTGGATTTCCTGCAAACACGAAATGACGTTGGCGTGCGGCAGGTAGGGAAGCTTGAAAACGTTCCAATAGGGCTTGGCGCCGGGCGCATCCTGGCGTTTGATTTTAAGGGCGATCGTTTCCCGCGTCATGGGTTTTCCCTCAATCGTATTTTCTTGGCCGCGGAGTGACGAGCGACAGGTCCACCGCTTCGTAGGAGATCTCCGGCCCGTTGTTTTTATACTGGGCGATGGTGGTCTTCAGCCATTCCTCCTCGTTGGCCTCGAACCTCTGCATGTAGGCGAGGTGGCCGGGAGGGTAATCCTCCTCGCGCGGCGGGCCATAGTGCTTCTTTTCGAGATAATCGATGAATTCGTGGGGGTCGAACCGGTCGGGTTGATTCAGGTCGAATTCCGGTTTGTAGTGGGCCCCCCGGCACTCGTCGCGCAACAGGGCCCCCTTGGCAATGATCCGGGAAAGGTGGACCATATTGTACAACTGGTTGATGAAGCTGGGGGTGGGGTTGGACCAGTCGCTGGTGTCAAGGCATTTGATGTCCTTGAACCGCGCCTCGATGCCGTCGATGCCGTCGAGGGTTTCGAGCAGTTTCTTGTTTTCCCGGACGATCAGGACATTGGTCAACAACAGATCTCCCAACTCCCGGTGCAAGGCATATGGATTCTCCCGCCCGTTCATTCTTTTTATTTCCGCGAACCGGTTGTCCCAGTTCTTTTTGGCCTGGTCGAACAGGGAGGAGGGGACCGCGTCGTGGCCCTTGTCCAGGTTGTCGCAGTAGCGGACGACGCCCGGCCCGATCAACAAGCCGGTGTAAATGCAACTCAGGAGAGAGTTGGCGCCCAGCCGGTTGGCCCCGTGGTACTGGTAATCCACCTCGCCCGCGGCATAGAGTCCGGGGATGGAGGTCATTTGGTTCCGGGGGGACTTGTGGTCGATCATCCCGTGCCCGTCGCCTTCGTAATCGACCCACAGCCCGCCCATGGAATAATGGACCGCCGGGAAGATCTTCATGGGGACTCTGCTGGGGTCCTGCCCGGTGAATTTCCGGTAGATGTCGATGATCCCGCCCAGGCGGCGCTCCAGCAATTCCGGCGGCTGGTGCGTCAGGTCGAGGTAGACCATGGGTTGTCCGCCGACCCCCAGTTTGCGGTTGTACACCACGTCGTAGATTTCCCGGCTGGCCACGTCGCGCGGGACGAGGTTCCCGAACAGGGGATGGTTTTCCTCCAGGAAATAGTACCGGTCCTCCTCCGGGATTTTGAGCGGGTCGCGGTTGTCGCCGGGGTCCCGCGGCACCCAGATCCGCCCGCCCTCGCCGCGCGCCGATTCGCTCATCAGGCGCAGTTTGTCCTGCCCCGGGATGGCCGTCGGGTGGATCTGGAAGAATTCCCCGTTGGCGTACTTCGCGCCCTGGTGGTAGGCCGACGCGGCGGCGCTCCCCGTGCAAACGGTGGAGTTCGTGGAGCGGGCGTAGAGCTGTCCCGGCCCGCCCGTGGCCAGGACCACCGCGTCGGCGGCGATGGCGAAGATGTTTCCGGCGCGCAAGTCGTGGACGACGGCCCCGCGGCAAACCCCCGCGCCGTCGACGACGGCGCCCAGGTATTCGTGCCATTCGAGTTTTTGGACCAGCCCGTCGCGTTCGTGCCGGCGCACCTGCTCGTCCAGGGCGTAGACCAGTTGCTGGCCGGTGGTGGCCCCGGCGAAGGCGGTGCGCGAATACAGCGTGCCGCCGAACCGGCGGAAATCCAGATGCCCCTCGGGAGTGCGGTTGAACGCCACCCCCATCCGGTCCATCAGGCGGATGATCGCCGGTCCCTGGTGACACATGTCCCGCACCAGCGGCTGATGGGCGAGGAAATCGCCGCCCTTCACCGTGTCGTAAAAATGGATTTCCGGGGAATCGCCCTCCCCCTTGGTGTCGATCGCCGCGTTGATCCCGCCCTGGGCGCAGACCGAATGCGAGCGTTTCACGGGCTGGAAGGAGACCAGCGTCACCTTGACCTTGAACTCGCAGATTTTCATGGTCGCCGACAGGCCCGCCAGCCCGCCGCCGATCACGATTATTTTTTTCTCGCGCTTGGGCATGCTCTCAACCGGCAAGGGACGGGGCGACCGGGACGGGATGGAGCGAGAACTCGACCACCGTGGCCGCTCCCAGCAGGCCCAGGACCAGCCCGAACAAAATGAAAACCACGCCGGCGTTGCGTTGCGCCGCCGGGCCGACGATCACCCCCCAGGAGACGCAAAACCCCCACAGGCCGTTGGCGAAATGGAACACGGCGGAAAATATTCCGGCCAGATACAGTGTCCGCCCGCCCCACGTCTGGAACTCGCGGTTCATCGCGTCGATCAGGAACGGGGCGGCGTCGAACAGCTCTTTCCCGTAATAAATCTTGGGGACCACGGTGGTCCCCATGTGGTAGACCAGGAACGCGAACACGACCGCGCCGGTGATCCTCTGCAGAGTGTACATCCAGTTGTGGTAATAAGGATAACGGCGGACGTTGATCCTGCCCGCGAAAGTAATGTAAAACCCCAACGCCGAATGCAACAGCAGGGGAACGTAGATGAACAGGACTTCGATCCCGAAAAGAAAGGGCAGGTTGTTGATGAGGTCGATGCTGAACTGGTATTGACGGACGCCCACCGTGCGCAGGGAATTTATGGCGAGATGGAAGGTCAGGAAGATTCCGATGGGGACGATGCCGGTGAGGGAATGTAGTTTGAGAAGAAAAAAATGGAGGTCTTCTTTCGTCAGTTTGCTCATCGAAAAACCAACCGGAACGGAAAGACGCCAAATTTTCGAAGCTTCCCAAAATCGCTTCGGCCAACTTACGGACCCGCAAGCATTTTCACTTAAAAGCGGCGGGAAGACAAGGATTAAAGCGTTGTCCCGGTTCGAGAGGCGGACTCTGGCAGGGCGCCGAAAACCCATTTCAGAATCTTTTTTTCTAAAAAGTCAGAGCCTTTTCCTTCATGACCCTAGGAGCGTCTAACAAAATGAACCATTTGACTCGGCCCTCAAATTCCCCCTCCCTTGAGGGAGGGGGCTGGGGGAGGGTGACCAGCGTGAACGCTGGATCCGACGCCGCCTCAGGCTGACGCCGAGGGCGGCCGGCGTGACGCCGGATTCGTTACCGCCCCGGGGCGTTCCCCGGCTCCCCCAGCCTGCTTCCGCTCCTTTGGGCGCCCCCTCACCTCACCGCTTATAGCCAAAACCCTTTGGCCGACAATCGGTTACCGCTCTACTACCTTGAGTCGTTCACCATTTATAGGGGGATGTTTTATTATCCAAACTTTTTTAACCTTGGGAGAAAACCAATGGAACGTGAAGAAAGCGTCAATCGAAACCTTGATGAAATAACCATGGACATCCGCTGGAACCTGCAAAAGCTGTCCGCCGCTCTCTCCCGATACTCCAGTTATGAGCCTTTTGCGCCGCAACACGCGCTGGAAATTGCGGATTATCCCGAACCCGCATCCAAGACTGACTTTGACCCTAATCAGCCGCGCGACGATCAGGGACAATGGACAGACGGTAATAACAACAGCAATTCACGAGAAGAACCAAAACCTGGCGCTTCACAACCCGGCAATCCACAAGGAAGATCCAAACCCGGCAATTCACAAAAACCCAAACCCGCGAAGGACCATGTAACCAGTGGACAGGGGATGGATTTTGTTAAGCAACGCGAACAATTTCGACGACACAAATATGGGGACGAGGGCGACAAACCTACGATAGGTTATGGACATCTATTGCTACCAGACGAAAAATTCCCCAATGGAATCACAAAAGAGCAAGCGCTGAGGTTTCTCGCCCAAGACATAAAAATAGCCGAAACCGCCCTACAAAGAAAAGTAAAGGTCGACCTCACCCAGTATCAATTCGACGCATTGACTTCATTAGTTTTTAACATAGGCACGGACAATTTCGAAGACTCGACATTGTTGCGCCTGCTTAATCGAGGCGAGTATAATAAGGCCGCAAACGAGTTTCTTGTATGGAATAAAGTTACCAAGAAAGGAATAAAGGTGACGAGCGACGGCTTGGTGAAACGCAGAAAAATAGAACGAACTCTCTTTCTCAATGGCAAATATGAATAAGACAACCCTCGTCTTGTGCGCCATGGTTATCATTATGGCTTGTCCGGTTGCATGGAAAAAGGCTTGGGCGGAGGATTGTTTGGATGCGCTGGCCCAAACCGATATGAATCTTTGCGCATCAAATGATGCGAGAAAAACCGAACGGGAATTAGAAGCGGTTTATAAAAAACTGATGAAAAAGATCCGCCCCAAAGGTCAAGCCAAACTGCGAGCGGTCCAAAACGCCTGGATTAAATATCGTAAAGAGCAATGTGAGTTTAACACCATGGGATCTATCAGCGGATCGATTCATCCGACGGTCCTGTCCTATTGTTACGCACACTTGGCTGACCAGCAGAAAAAAATTCTTCAGGAACAGCTTGATTGCGAAGAGGGCGATCTTTCCTGTGGACATCAATGAAGGTCATCGCCCTGTTGTCCCTGCCGCCGATGGCCGCGGTCCCCGGCGGGGAGGCGGTTCCGCAAGGCCGCCGACCGGGGACACGCCGGGGCCAGGCGGCAAGAGGAGAAACTGGACCGGCGGTGAGTTTTCTTTGCAAGGAGCGGGGACTCTATTTCCGCCGGGCAGAGCCCCCCCTGTGATTTTAAAACCGGTCCCAAAGCCTGTAAACCGCGCGTTTTTAAATTGCGCCGAGGACCGGAATCGAACCCGTATGGCGTCGCCGCCGCACGATGCGGCGTTTGCGGTCTGGACCATACCTTCGCCATGGCTTTCGCCTTAGGCGCTCTACCCGTCTAGTCTCCGCGCCTTCCCGTTGCCGGGCTTGGTCTGGATGCCCGCTCCCCGCTTTCGGCCTGCGGAGACAAGCTTTGCGGGCATGAAGCTATTGGGACAAAACAAGACTTTTTTCAGGAGCCTGCCGGAGTTCCCGTCCCGGGGGACGGGGGATCAAAAATCGTATTCGAGGAGCGGGCGGTTTTTGAAATCGGGGTTGATGGGCTTGTCCTGCGGGCCGATCTTCAACTGCTCGGCGTTCTGCACGAACAGATCGACGTAACCGCATTTGGCGCAAACCTTGGGCTGGAGCGGGACTTTCTTCTCGATGCCGTGATCTTTTCTGACCACCATGATCAGTTCGAGGTCCCGGCTGGTGCGGAGGCCGATGTCGCCTTTCAAAATGCCGTTACTGCCGCATTTGGCGCAGGTATAAGGGTCCGACATGACCGCCTCCGGGAAAAGGTGGGGCTCCGGAGATTACGTGGAAACGCAATCCCCGGATTTTGTTTTCCGCCAGTATAACATGGAAAAGGTCTTAAAAGCCATTTGAAAGCCGCCTATGGCAAGGAATACATCGCGACCGCCCTCCGGGGCGAATCGGAATGCGTCCGCGCGGGCCTCGAATTGTTGTTGATCATTTCCTTGAGTTCCTTGCCCGCGTGGAAGATGGGTTTTTTCCGTTTCGGCAGAGGCAACGGTTCGCCCGTCATGGGTTTTTTGCCGATGCGCGCCCCATATTCCCGCAGGTGGAAAGACCCAAACCCCTGGACCACCACGCGCTTTTCCTTGAGCAGGTTGGTGGATATGGCTTCCAGAAAGGAGAGCAGATATTTGTCCGCCTCTTTTTTGGAAATGTTCAACCTTAAAGACAGTTTGGATGCTAGATCGGCCCGTGTCATGTATCTCCCCTTCCCTTGAAAAAAGTTGACTGATGATTTCACGACTTCAAAAGGGATATAGCAAAAAGCGGGCCAAATTTTTAAAAATCACAAACGACCTTAACATTCAATATGTTACCAGACAGCGCCCAATTCCGTTGATATTTCGCGGGTTTTGATTTTGTGTAAACCCGTACACAATAGTGGACACCTCCGAAATACGATCTTTTCTGGGAATGAACAAGGGTTTGATCGAAAATACCGGGACATCATGAGGAAAAAGGGGAATATCGTCGTTGAGTCCTTGGCCGATCGTTGGAGGAAATATCGCGCGCAATTCAAAACCTGCCGTTGCGAATTTTCGGAGGAAGCGGTCCACGACCTGCGCGTGGCCACCCACCCGGCGACTGCTCGTTGCTCTCGAAATCGCCGGCGCACTCGGATATTCCGCTTAAGCCTAAAACAAAATAATTTTTTACCGCAACAGGCGCCGCCTGACGACAAAGGTTGCCAGGAAGGAAAAAGCGGGGAATGCCCCTTCTCCCCTTGCGGGAGAAGGTTGGGATGAGGGGGGGCTCGTTTTGACTTTTCGGGATTTTCAAGCAGTTCTAAAAATCAGCCCCCTCACCCTCGCCCTCTCCCGCCGGGGGAGAGGGAACTTGAAGAGACCGCTTATTTCAACCTCGGAATTCGGGTTCAAACCAACTCCAGAAAAGAGCCGATCTTGCGGGCCGCTTCGCCGTTGTGCCGGCCGTGGCGGTCGATGAGGATGGCTTCCATGCCGGAATTGCGCGCCCCCTGAAAATCGGCCACGAATTCGTCGCCGATGTGGCAGGCCTCGTTTGGCGCGGCGCCGCATCGGCCGAGGGCTTCGCGGAATATCTTGCGATCGGGCTTGGCCGACCCCACCACCGTGGACGCCAGGATGAAATCGAAATACGAGGCCAACCCGGTATTTTCCAGGATGGTCCGCAGGCGGGAGTCCCAGTTGGAAATGACGCCGAGGACGACGCCGCGTCCCTTCAACTTGTCAAGGATGCCCGATTCGGCGACGTCCTCGTACACCCGCCAGTTCTCGCCGGATTGAAACGCGTCGTAGATGATCTCGAAATACGCGTCGAAATCCTCCAGCCCGCCGCAGACGTCGAACACGTTGAACACCAGCGTACGCCAGAACCGTCTTTCCGCGGTCAGCCCGCTTTGCGTCCCGAGCGATTCCATCCCGCCGGTTTTTTTCCATTCCATGCCGAAACGCCGGTCGAGGTCCTCCGCCGAACCGGAAAACCCGAACGGACGCGCGTGTTTCGCGTACACCTCGCCCACGGAAGGGTGCACCCGCAGGAGCGTCCCCCCTACGTCGAAAAAAACCGCCTTGTATTTCGTCAATATTGCCATGCGCCCGCCAAGGAAAACATCCGTCCTCTACATTATAACATCGGCGGATGGAAACGGGGCGGGAGGGAGGGTCAATGGTTTTCCTGGAGGAACCCCACGAACACGGTCAACCCCATCGCGGCGCCGACAATCAAATAAAATATCATGCCCATGGGATTGCCGCCCATCAGTTCCATCAAAAAACCGCGATTCGCGATATAGACCCAATAGAACAAGAACCCGTAGGCCATCAGGAATCCCATCTTGAACCGGCCAAAAATCAGACAGACGGACGCGACGAGCAGGATCAAAACCATCTGCTCGAAGGGAATGGAAAACGAGCGGTCCGCGAAAAGACCGCCGATATTCAAACCGTTCAACCATTCTGTTGCATTGTGCAGGGATGTCGCTTTCATCGGGACCTTTCATGTGAGACGGATGACACCTATGGATAGCAACTGCCGTGCCAAACGCCGCCCGTCGGCAACCGGACCCCATCGGATGCAAAACATATCGATTTTTCATAAATTTACATTAACATCGCGGATGGTAAAAGCTGTTACGGTTAAAGGTTGAATCCAAAAAGGGTTATAAAAAAACGCACATCGTCGGACATTTTTGATAAAAGGCCACGCCTAGTGGATAACCGCTTGAGAGCAAAGTTCGACCGGGTTTCGCGACACACGGTTTTAACTTTATTCGCCCAGTGATCTATGCTAGAAATTTGCGTCTCCGGGAAATTAAATCCTACAAAAAGACCGTTTTCGGTTTATCATGTAAACTCGACGCGGGAAGACGGCGTCTTCGATTTCACTATGGATTCAACCCACCTTGGGGGAACTTGGCGACCTGGGTTTGCCAGGCCGCGAGATTACGTTATCGAATCAATCCGGTTTGAAATTCCGGCGGAATGGACGATCGTTTGAGCCCTGATCAGCGCATTGTCATAACGGGGATTGGGCTTACGGCGCCGATCGGCCAGAACCTGAGGGAGTTCAGGGCAAATCTGTTGGCGGGCAAGTCCGGCGTCCGCAAGATCGTCACCCGGTACATGGGCGAGGTACTGGCCGGGGTTTGCGAGTTCGACGAATTAAAGTATCAGAAAAAGAAGGAGTTGCGCCGGGGCACCCGGGCCGGGTCCATCGCCATCTATTGCGCGCGCGAGGCCGTGGCCGACGCGGGGATCGACCTCGACCGGGTTGACCGGTCCCGCATCGGGATTTACATCGGCGTCACGGAGCACGGCAACGTCGAGACCGAGAACGAGGTCTACAACATCAGCCAGTACGGCTACGACATCAAGTTCTGGTCGCACCACCACAACCCGCGGACGGTGGCCAACAACCCGGCGGGGGAGGCGACCCTGAACATGAAGATCACCGGCCCCCATTACACCATCGGGGCGGCCTGCGCGGCGGGCAACATGGGGATCATCCAGGGGGCGCAGATGTTGCGCCTGCGGGAAGTGGACCTGGCGTTGGCGGGGGGCGTATCCGAAAGCATCCATACCTTCGGGATTTTCGCCAGTTTTAAAAGCGAAGGCGCCCTGGCCTCGCATACCGACCCGGAGAAGGCCAGCCGGCCGTTCGACAAGAAGCGCAACGGCACGGTGTGTTCCGAGGGCGGCGGCATCTACACCTTGGAGCGGCTGTCCGACGCGCTCCGCAGAGGCGCGAAAATTTACGGCGAAATCGCCGGCCACGCCATCAATTCGGACGCGTCCGACTTCATCCTGCCCAACTGCCAGAGGCAGGCCGAATGCCTGCAAATGGCCTTGAAGAACGCGGGCCTGCAACCGGGAGACATCGACATCTTGAACACCCACGCCACCGCCACGCAACTGGGAGACATCGAGGAATGCAAGGCCATCCGGACGGTATTCGGGGGACGCTCCGGCGCATGGATCAACAACACCAAGAGCTATATTGGACACGCCATGGGAGCCGCCGGCGTCCTGGAGCTTTCCGGAAACCTGCCCGCGTTCGACGACCTGACCGTCCACCCGACCATCAACGTCGACGAACTCGATCCGGAATGCGCCCTGGAGCGCCTGGTGATCAACCGGCCCCAAAAAGTGGAGAAAGTGGACTACATCCTGAACAATTCCTTCGGCATGCTCGGGATCAATTCGGTCCTGATCGTGAAACGTTTCAAGAATTGAGCCGCTCAAGAGCGGGCCATTCCGCCGGAGGATTTAAATTAAATATTGAAATCCATGCATTTTTTCCCTAGAATTTCGAAAACTTAGGAGAAGAGTAATGACCAAAGAAGAAGTTAGAGCCGCGATTTTGGAAATCCTCTCGGACATCGCTCCTGACGAAGACCTGAGCTCCATCGACGACGACAAGAAACTCCGGGAACAGTTCAACCTGGACTCCATGGATTTTCTCGACATCGTCATGGAATTGCGGAAACGCTACAACCTGGAAGTCCCCGAGAAGGATTACGAACATTTGGTCACCCTGTCCAGTTGCGTGTCCTATCTCCAGCCCTTGCTGAAAAACCGCCAGTTGGTCGGTTGACAGGCCCGTCCGCCCTTCGCTCGAATTTTCTTTCCGTTTCAACCGCTTCAAAATCCCAAAGCCCCGTGTTTCCCGCGGGGCTTTTTTATTTTCGACTCCACCCTTTCCCGAACGCGCTTTGAGTTATAATCGTCTGCATTCGAACCAGCGGGGCACGGGAAACGGTCATGTTTTACGACGCATTGATCATAGGAGCGGGGTTGTCCGGACTGGCGACCGGGATTCGCCTGGCCATGTTCGACCTGAAAGTCTGCATCGTCGAGAAGCACACCGAGATCGGCGGCTTGAATTCTTTCTATAAGCGCAAAGGCCGGATTTTCGACGTGGGACTCCACGCCATGACCAATTACGCCCCAAAGGGCACGCGCTCCACGCCGCTCGGAACTCTGCTCAAGCAACTGCGTTTCCGGCACGACGATTTCCGGCTCTGCCAGCAACAAATCTCCGAAATACGGTTCCCGGACAAGTCCCTGCGCTTCACCAACGATTTCGAGTTCTTCGCCCAGGAAGTCCGCGACCGGTTCCCCGGCCAGACCGACGGGTTCCAGAAACTCCTCAAACACATCCGCGAATTCGACGAGCTCTCCCTGGACGACCGGGCGGCCATTTCCGCCCGCCGGATCCTGGAAAATTATCTTTCGGACCCCCTGCTGATCGACATGATCCTCTGCCCGCTGATGTTTTACGGAAGCGCCCGGGAAGACGATATGGATTTCTATCAGTTCGTCATCATGTTCAAAAGCGTCTTCATGGAGGGTCTGGCCAAGCCCCAAGGGGGCATGCGCCACATCCTCAACCTGTTGGCGGAAAAATACAAAAGCCTGGGCGGGGAACTCCGGACGGGACAAGCCGTGGCGTCGATCGATACGCGCCAAGGCGCCTTCCGGTCGTTGACCCTGTCCGGGGGAGAAACCCTGGGCGCGGAGCGGGCGATTTCCTCGATCGGCTACGTGGAAACCCTGCGCCTGTGCCAGCCCTCCGTAGCGCCCGAGGACCCGGAAGCCATAGGCCGGATTTCGTTCATCGAGTCCCTCTTCGTCGTCGACCGGCAACCCAAGGAACTCGGCTTCGACCGGAGCATCGTTTTTTACAGCGCCGGACCCCGGTTCCGCTACCGGGTCCCCGCGGAGCCCGTGGACACGACCAGCGGCATCCTGTGTTGCGCCAATAACTTCGATTACCCCGAGCCGTTGCCCGAAGGGTTGATCCGCCTGACCAACCTGGCGAACCCTGGCCAATGGGACCGTTTTCAGCGCAAGGAATATATCGAGGCCAAGAAAGAATGGCGCGGGCGCGCCCTCGAAAAACTACGCAAATTTTTGCCCGATTTCCGGGAATCTGTGGTATTTTTAGACACGTTTACGCCGAAGACCATCTTCAAATACACCGGCCACATTAACGGCGCGGTCTATGGGTCCCCCCAAAAAATAAAAAACGGCGTAACCCCCATACAAAACTTGTTTATCTGTGGAACGGACCAAGGTTTTTTAGGCATCGTCGGAGCGACTTTGAGCGGGATCTCCATGGCCAATCTCCATGTCCTGAAGGGCCTTTGAGCAAACCATAGTTGCGCAACCCCCGAGCGTCGCGAAAAACCGTCCCGAACGAATGAAAATCATCGCGGGGAAAAATAGAGACTGGCTAAAAGGAGCGCACTCCTTTTACGATATCGTGGTCATCGGGAGCGGCCTGGCGGGCATGACCGCCGCCAACATGCTGGCCAAACTGGGCCATTCCGTCCTCCTGCTGGAGCACCATTACAACCTGGGCGGGCTGGCGACCTGGTTCAAGCGCAAAAAAGGGCATATCCTCGACATTTCCCTCCACGGATTCCCCATCGGCATGATCAAGACCTTCCGCAAATACTGGACGCGGGACATTGCCGACAACGTCATCCGCCTGAAAAGCATCCGTTTCGAGAACCCCCAGTTTTCCCTGAATACCAGTTTCGACCGGGCGGACTTCACCCGCATCCTCCGGGAGCGGTTCGGCGTCCTGAAAGAAACCATCGACGAGTTTTTCCTGACCATCCGGGGCATGAACTTCTACGACAAGCTCTCCATGACCACCCGGGAGCTGTTCGAGACATTCTTTCCCGGCAGGACCGATATCCACCGCCTCCTCATGGAGCCGATCACCTACGCCAACGGGTCCACGCTCGACGACCCCGCCATAACCTACGGCATCGTGTTTTCCAATTTCATGGACAAGGGCGTGTACACGTTCCAGGGAGGCACCGACCAGCTCGTCCGCAAGATGAAGCGGGAACTGGTGAAAAACGGCGTGGACATCCGCACCCACTGCCTGGCGGAGAAAATCCTCGTCGAGGACAAAAAAGTGGTCGGGGTGAAAGTCAACGGCCGGGAGATCGCCTGCCGGACGGCCGTTTCCAACTCCAACCTCCTCAGCACCATCCACAAGATGACGGGCGACGAAAACTTCACCCCGGAATTCATCCAGGAGTCAAACCAGGTCCGGCTCAACAGTAGCAGTTGCCAGGTGTATATCGGCATCAAGCAAGGGGAAACCATCGACCATGTCGGCGACCTGCTGTTCACCTCCGAGGCCCCTGAGTACGATACCGAGGCCCTCTTGAACAAGGAGGTCACCAGCCGTTCGTTTTCGTTTTATTATCCGGAGATACGTCCGGGTAGCAACCGGTACTCGATCGTCTCCTCCACCAACGCGCGGTACGAGGACTGGGCGGACCTGAGCGACGCCGAGTATCAAAAAGCCAAACAGCGCCTGATCGAGTCCACGCTGGACGCCCTGGAAAAATACGTGCCGGACATCCGGAAAAAGGCCGACCACCTCGAAGCCTCGACGCCGCGGACGTTCAAGCGTTACACCCTGCACCCGAAGGGGACCTCGTTCGGGACCAAGTTCGAGGGCTTGAAAATCAGCCGGGAACTCCCCAATCAAATCCTCGGGCTATTCCACACCGGGTCGGTAGGCATCATCATGTCCGGCTGGCTGGGCGCGGCCAATTACGGCGTCATCGTCGCCAACGAAGTCGACAAATTCATGCGGTCCGCGCAATCCCAGACCCAGGCGGTCGCCGGAGTTTAAGACCGCGAAACCCGCCAGCGCGCCGCTGGATGCCGCCTCCGGGCGTTTGCCCGGCGCCGATCGCGATTCATTTCCCATGCACTTCGACTTCAAAAACCAGACGGCCATCGTGACGGGCGGGACCCGCGGCATCGGCAGAAGCGTCTCCGAGGCGTTTCTCGACGCGGGCGCCAAGGTCATCGCCACGTACCAGTCCAACCGCCAGGCGGCGGAACAATTCCAGTCGGCCAATCAACGTCACGAAGGCCGCCTGGACGTCCGGCAGTTCGACATCGCCCGCTACGACGAGGCCGAGGCGTTTTTCAAATACGTGGAGGAGACCCACGAAAAATTCGAGGTCCTGGTGAACAACTCCGGCGTGCGCCGGGACGCCGCGCTCGCGATGATGAAGGAGTCGGACTGGAACCTGGTGATCGACACCAACCTGAGCGGCGTCTTCAACATGTGCAAACCCGCCGTCCGAAGCCTCATGCGGCAACGGTACGGACGAATCGTCACCATCACCTCCCCCATCGGCCGGATCGGTTTTCCCGGACAGGCCAACTATGCCGCGTCCAAGGCGGGCCAGGTGGCGCTGACCCGTTCCCTGTCCAAGGAAGTCGCCAGCCGAGGCATCACCGTGAACTGCGTCTCCCCCGGGTTCATCGACACCGAGTTCATCGCCGACCTGCCCGAGGAGCAGAAGAAGCTCTACCTGGGCCAGGTCCCCATGAAGCGGTTCGGCAAGCCGGAGGAAGTCGCCCAATGCGTCCTGTTCCTCGCCTCCCCGCAAGCCTCGTACATCACCGGAGCGGTCCTCGAAGTCACCGGCGGGATATGAGTTTATGGAAGAAGTCCTGAAATACCTCCCCCACCGCCCGCCGTTCCTGCTGGTGGACCGCATCCTGGAACGCGACGGCAACCGCATCCGCGCGCGGAAAACCGTCCACGCGGAGGAATTCTGGTTCGAGGGCCACTATCCCGGAAAACCGATCATGCCCGGCGTGTTGATCTGCGAGTCCGTGTTTCAAACCGGGGCCATCCTCATGGCCATGCTGGCCGGCGAGGCGCCGGAGCCGACAGGCTCGACTGGGCTGGCGCCGGGCGAGCGCCCGGTGGCAATGCCGCCTCGCGCTGACGCCGAGGCGGAACTATCCGCGGCGGTACGCCGCCCGGGCCATCCCGCTCCAGGGCGGTCCCTGGGCGGAAAAGTCCCCGTCATCACGCGCATCAACAACGTCAAACTGAAACACGCCGTGTTGCCCGGCGATACGATGGAAATCGAAGCGACGCTGAAAGAGAAGGTCGGGACCGCCTACTATCTGACAGGGAAAGTCATGGTCGGGGGAAAAACCGTCGTCACGCTGGACTTCGCCGCGATGCTCGTGGAGGAAACGGCATGAGTTTTCTCGGGCTGGAAAACAAAACGTTTCTGGTGTTGGGCCTCGCCAACAAGAAAAGCGTCGCCTACCACGTCGGCAAGGTCTTGACGGAGGAGAAAGCCCGCGTCATTTATAGCGTACGCTCGGAGGAAAGGAAAAAGACCGCCGCCCCGCTCGTGGCGCCCGCCCCCGTCTTTGTGTGCGACGTGGAGCGCGAGGAGGAAATCGCCCGTCTGCGAAAGGAAGTCGAGGCGCGGGTTCCCGTCCTGCACGGCCTGGTCCATTCCATCGCCTACGCCAACTACTCCTCGGGGCCGAAACCGTTTCACGAAACGCCCAGAAAAGATTTTCTGCAATCGGTGGACATCTCCTGTTATTCCCTGATCGCCTTGTCCAACGCGTTCAAGGACCTGTTCGACCCCAAGGCGTCGGTGGCGACCGTATCCATCTCCACCACGCGGATGGCGGCGGAAAACTACGGGTACATGGGTCCCGCCAAGGCCGCCCTCGACTCGTCCCTCTGCTTCCTGGCGAAATCCTTCAGCGCCTTCTCCCAGGTCCGTTTCAACTCCGTGAACGCCGGTCTGCTCAAGACCTCGGCCTCCGCCGGAATCCCCGGCTACATCGAATCTTACCTGCACGCCGAACAACTGACCCTGCGCCGCAAGGCCCTGACGACCGAGGAGGTGGCCAACGCCGCGGCGTTTCTTCTCAGCCCCCGTTCCAGCGGCATCAACGCCCAGGGCATCGTCCTCGACGCCGGGATGTCGATCAACTATTTCGACAAGGACATCGTCAGGAAATCCATGCGCCCGGAGTGAGGCGCGGGTTTTTGTTCCTCTTCTTTGCGGTCATTGCGCGATCCTCAGTTCCCCTGTATCTATACCCCCTGCGTAGGCATTGCTTTCCTTATATACTCCATATTGTATGGTTAGGTTAATAGATCCATGGGTATATAACATGATAGGCGATTAAACCCTAATAGCATAACAATGTTGATTTGACGTTGTCCCATCGGTAGTTGAAAGTTAGGAAGGGCGGCAGTTTCCTCGGCCCGATTTTAGTAAAATCGGGCTGGGCACTTTAACCTTATGGATTAAAGGAGGAAACTGCCATGAGTGGAAAGTATCAGATTTTGGACAAGAATCACAGGAGGCATTGTCGGACTACTTGAGCCGCGATGGCCGGCCCTCGGGAAGCTTGGACGCGGGGGTAGACCAAAACTTGATTGCCGATAGCGAAGATGAGCGCGACCGTTAAGATTCAACCCAAGTGGGTCCGTTTGCGCGATGTCCCGGCCTATACCGGGATGGACCTGAAGATGTTCAATCGTCGTGTGCGGCCGCATTTGGTCGAAATCAGATTGAGTTCCAAATGCGTCGCCTTCGACAAGGTTGACTTGGATTCCTGGATGGACGAATATAAAGTCGGCAACGGACTCCCTCCAGACCGGAAAGGAGGAAAATCGTCATGGGAGGGAAAAGAACGCCGGGTTTATACCGGCGAGGAAAAGTTTGGCATTTCAGAAAAACCGTCTGTGTCGAAAGCTACTGGGAAGCGCTGGAACGAGTGACCTCGATGAAGCCGAAAGGTTTCTCGCGCAAGCAATCGCCGATGTCCGGGAACGGGTTTTAAACCCTCGCCAACGTAAACGGACATGGGAGGAAGCGGTCACGCGGTATCTGAACGAGTCCACCAAGGCAACGCTTGCGAACGAGGCCATCCAGTTCAAGTTTCCGCACCGATACTTAAGTGCGGTAGTTAGGAGTTGTGTTTACAGTCGGTCTCCCCGGTCAAGATATTTTACACGATTTTAGGCGGCTTCTTTGCCCTCCGGTTTATTTTCGAAAACGTATTTTTGATAAAGCGGCTTCCC
>JACQQK010000048.1 GCA_016207065.1 Nitrospinota bacterium | reverse complement strand
GCGGATAGCCGAGACCGCCATACAAAGAAAGGTAAAAGTCGGCCTCGTCCAGCATCAATTCGACGCGTTGACTTCCCTCGTTTTTAACATAGGCGGAGGCGCTTTCGAAAATTCAACGTTGTTGCGCCTTCTCAATCGAGAGGAGTATAATAAGGCCGCGAACGAGTTTCTGGCATGGGATAAAGTTACTAATAGGAGGACTGGAGCAAAGGTCCCGAGCGTCATCCAGATGAAACGCAGAAGAATCGAACGGGATCTCTTTCTCAATGGCAAATATGAATAAGACAACCATCGTCTTGTGCGCAACGGTTGTCCTTTTACTTTATTCCGTTACAGGGACAAAGAGTTGGGCGGAGGATGGCGAAAAGGATGCGCGCGCCCAAACCGAAACGAATCGTTGGCCAAGAAGCGATGCGAAGCAAGCCCGCCGTGAACTGGACGCGGTTTATAAAAAACTGATGAAAAAGATCAGGCCCGAAAGTCAAGCCAAACTGCGCTCTGCCCAAGGCGCCTGGCTTGAGTACCGTAAAAAACAATGCGAGTTCAACACTTTGGGGACCCTCGGCGGGAGAGTTCATTCGATAGTTGAGTCCTATTGTTACGCGGATTTAGCTCGCCAACAGAAAAAAATTCTTCTGGAGCAACTTGAATGCGAAGAGGGCGATCTTTCCTGTGGATATCAATGAAGGTCATCGCCCTGTTGTCCCTATCGCTGATCGTCGCCGCCCCCAGCGCGGATCCGGCCCCGGCGGAAGCCAAAAGCAAACCCGCCCCTCCGGCGCCCTTTCATGCCGCCGAGTCGCCCGCCGAAAAAGCGCTCGACGCTATTTTCCGCCGTGTTGACAAGGACGACAATATAATCTTTTATGTTCGCGGGACCCCTTCTTACGATGCAAAAAAGGACCCCGGCTATGCCCGCCTGTTTACTAAAAACTTTTTGCGGGCGGCGGCCCAAATGGAATCCGATGCGGTAAAAAAAAAATGCGATGGCAAATATCGCGAGGGCGAACTCTGCGGTCTTGACTTCAACCCCGTCAACTGCGCTCAGAATATCATCGGCGAGTCCGGTTATTTTCATCTGACAATACGAGACGACGGCCGCCAAGTCATAATTTCATCCCTAGGGGGGGATTATGATCCAAGCGAAGTCAATGCAACCTACAAACTCATAAAAGTTGGCGATGGTTGGAGGCTGGACGGCGTCGATTGCGGCGGCCTGGGGGAGGGAGTGGGATTCAAAATGGATTGTAGTTTTTCGGATTGCGACGCATCGGACCTTCGCAAAAGAGCCGCGCGGGGAGATGTCGACGCGCAGTACAATCTTGGAATTATGTATCAAATCGGCCGGGACGTGGAGCAGGATTTCGACGAGTCGACGCGATGGTACCGCAAGGCCGCCGAACAGGGCCATGCCGAAGCGCAACACGACGTCGCAATTATGTATCACATCGGCCGGGGCGTGCCTCAGGACGACGCCGAGGCGGCGAGGTGGTACCGCAAGGCCGCCGAGCAGGGAGATGGCCTCGCGCAATACGATCTCGGAACTGTGTATGAAAAGGGCCAGGGCGTACAGCGGGATGACGCCGAGGCGTCGAGGTGGTACCGCAAGGCCGCCGAACTGGGCCGCACCGACGCACAATACCGCCTTGGACTTATGTACGACAAAGGCCTAGGCGTGAAGCAGGATCATGCCGAGGCGGAAAAGTGGTTGCGCAAGGCCGCCAAGCGGGGGCATGCCGAGGCCAAGCGGGAAGTGGAGAAGTTGGACCGACGGTGAGTCTTATTTGCAAAGAGCGGGCGATTTTTTTCCGCCCGGCAGGGCCCGCCCGGCGCGACGCTGGGCGCCGGCACATGGCTCCCGCCGCCGTCCCCGGCGCGGGTTCCGCTTATCCGCTAGAGAAGAGTTTATAACCGAGTCTCACCCTTTCCTCACGCCCGCCTTGATTCTGTCGAGGATGACTCCGGCCACTTCCGTCTTCGGGAGGAGCGGAAGACGTTCGATGTCGCTTTCGCCCGCGATGATCGTCACTTGGTTGTAATCGGACTGAAAACCGATGCCCGGCGCGCTGATGTCGTTGGCGACGATCAGGTCGAGCCGTTTTTTCCGGAGCTTTTCGAGGGCGCTCTGGACCAGGTTCTGCGATTCGGCGGCAAACCCCACCATGTATTGACGGGTCTTGATTTTGGATGCCTCCAGTAAGATATCCGGCGTCGGGCTCAACTTCAAAACCAGCGGTTCCCCGCTCTTCTTGATCTTTTCCTTGCGGACGGATTCCGGCGCGAAATCGCCCACCGCGGCGGTCATCACCAGCGCGTCGCATTCCGGCAGACGGGCAAGGGTCAGGTCGAGCATTTCCGAGGCTTTTTGACAGGGCAGGAATTCGATCCCGTCCGGTTTGGGAAGATACGTCGGACCGCTGATCAGGGTGACCATGGCCCCGCGGTCGCGCGCCTGCCCGGCGATGGCATACCCCATTTTCCCGGACGAAGGATTGGTGATGTACCGCACCGGGTCGATGGGCTCCCGCGTCGGACCGGCGGTGACCAGCAAACGCAGTCCCGCGAGGTCGGCGGCGCGCGCGAGCCGTTTTTTAACCTCCTCCACGATACGCAGGGGATCGGCCAATCGTCCCATGCCCACGACGCCGCAGGCGAGTTCGCCGGTTTCCGGCTCGACGATCCGGACGCCCCGGCTTTTTAATTTCGCGATATTCTCCTGGACCGCCGGGTTGGCGTACATCTTGTCGTTCATGGCCGGGGCGACGATCGCCGGACCGGCAAAAGCGAGAAACAGCGTGGACAACGCGTCGTCCGCGTGCCCGTTGGCCAGTTTCGCGACGCAATTGGCGGTGGCCGGGGCGACGACCAGGAGGTCCGCGCCTTCCGCCGCCCGGATATGCTCCATGGAAGCCGACGCGGCGGACCCGAAAACTTCGCTATAAACGGGATGGCCGGAAAGCGCCTGGAACGTCAGAGGCGTCACGAACTGGCCGGCGTTGGCGCTCATCGCCACGAACACATCGGCCCCTTCGCGGACCATCAAACGCAACAACTCCGCCGCCTTGTAAGCGGCAATCCCCGCCGATACTCCCAATACGATTTTTTTATCTTTTAACGTCATTTCCATGGCCTGATTATTCGGAGAACGCTATCGCCTCGATTTTAAAGCGTGAACCCTTCGGGATCAACGTTTTTCGTTAGCCGGCCGCGCCGGCAAAATTAATCCGGCCAGCGGTTGTACTCCGCCAACGCGCCAATCCCCCACGCCCGCCGGCTCTCCTCGCGTCTTTTCCGGCTTGAATGGGAGCATCGTTTGCCGTACCATCATCTCGCCAGGTTAAAGGTCAATGTTCGCAAAATCCCTTTATACCCGCCGTGCAGGCGGTCGGCGAGGGTTTCCTCCTTCTTTCCCGGGGCGCCCGACAAAATGAAGTCCTTTCCAATTTCCTCCCCCTTGAAGAGGAAAAACCGGCTTGCGCCCGTTCTTTAACGATCGTCATGGACCGAATCCCTGGGGCCCCCTGGTCCGCCTCGCGGTCGGCGCCGCGTTTTATTGCGCCGTGTCCGCCTGCGATTTCAAACTCCCGCAACCGCCGCCCGACTTGTTCTACAAGGCCGGCGTCATGGCCGTCGGACGGGGCCCGCAGTTTCTGGCGTCGGAGGACCTCAACCGCGACGGCGAGACGGACCTGGTTTCGGTCAATACCCTGGAAAACTCCGTTTCGATCCTGTACGGGACTGGGACGGGGACGTTCCAACATCCCGTTTCCCTGCCGGTTTTCGCGGAACCGACCATGGCCGCCGCGGGGGACTTGAACCGCGACGGCTTGCCGGACCTCGCGTTGAGTTCCCGGGGGGAACATTGCGTCACGCTTCTCCTGGCCAAAGGCGGCGGCTCCTTCCAAACCCCACGCAAGATGGAAACCGGCCGCGCTCCAGTGTCGCTGGTCCTCGACGACTTCAACGGCGACAATCTACTGGACATGGCCGTCACCCTGACCTTCAACAAAATGGAAATTTTCATGGGCGCGGGCGGCGGGAATTTTAAAAAGGGCGAGACCTACAATACGGGGTCAAGATCTTTGTCCGGCGTTTCGGGGGATTTTAACCGCGACGGCAGAAAAGACATCGCCCTGGCGGAGACCGGTTCCAACTCCAGCTCGATCCGGATCTTTTCCGGGAACGGGGACGGAACGTTCCGCCAGACCTCCGCGTTTGCCGACGGCCTGGGCTCCCTGGTCCTGATCAAAAAGGACATGAACGGCGACGGCAGAGACGACCTCGTCACGGCCTCCACGAAAGGCGACAACTTGTACTTGTTTTATGCCAATGGCGACGGGACCTTTGGAAAAGGGCTACCTTTTTCCGGCGGCGGCGGCCCCATTGCCCTCGTGGCGGAAGACTTCAACGGCGACGGCCGGGTCGACGTGGCGGTCGCCAACTCGCGAAGCAGTGGTTTTTCTTTCGTGGCGCGGGACCCGGACGGCTCGTTCAAATATCCCACGCGGGACTACGTTACCGGGGGGACGCCGCTGGCCATCGCCGCCGGAGATTTCAACGACGACGGCTTGCCGGACCTGGCCGTCGCCAGCGCCGACGAAAACCGCGTGGAAATTTTCTTGCGCCGACGGACCGCCTCCGGCCAATAACACACTGGAGCAGGTGGACAGAGACGCGGCCTCATTGGACGAATTGCGGCACGACGGGAAGCTTTCTCCACCTGTTGAAGTAATAGCGGATCCGCCCGTCCTGCGTGGGATAAATTTTCCTGTACTCCTCGGTCCCGTCCGGGAACCGGTCGACGATGGCGATTTTCTTGTCCAGCAATTGCGTCGCTTTCCCGACGTATAGAAACGTGTAAGGCTGGTCCCTGGCGATGATCCGGTGAAGTCGATGGGCCATCTCCACCTGCCGGGCCTTGTCGTATTCCTGCCGGATCTTGACGATCAGCCGGTCCGCCTCGGGATCCTCGTAGCCCACGAAGTTGAGTTGTTGCGGCCCGGTCTGGCTGGAATGCCAGATCTGGAACAGGTCCGGGTCGATCCCCATGCTCCAGCCCAGGACCAGCGCGTCGAACTTTCCCGTGTTCACGAAGTCCTTCAGGAAAACCGCCCATTCGAACAGTTGCGTGTTGCACTTGATCCCCAGCTTGCGCCAGTTGTTTTGCGCGATGGTGAGGATATTCTTGCGGACGGGGTTGCCGCTGTTGGTAATCAAATTGAACTCGAATACCTTGCCGTCCTTCTCCAGGAATCCCCGCGAGTTCTTTTTCCACCCCAGTCCGCTCAATATCCTCAACGCGCCTTCCGGATCGTAAGGCAACGGCTCCGCGGAATGGTCGTACCAGTCCGTTATCTTGGCGTAAGGTCCGGTGACGCGCTCGCCTTCGCCGTATAAGATGTATTTTATGATCTTGTCCACGTCGATGGCCATGCCCAGGGCCCGGCGGACCTCCGCCGACGCGAACAGGGGATTGCGGAGGTTGTACCCGATATAGGAATAGAAATAGCCGACGCTCGAGAAATTCTGGTACTTCTCGTCCTTCTTGAAGCGCGCCACCTGGTGCGGCTGGACGGCGTAATTGTCCACCGCGCCGGAATAAAACTCCATCTCCTGCGTCAACGAATCGGGGATGATCCGCATGACGTACTCGGCGTACTCCGGCGGCGATTCCCAATAGGCGCCGTTCCGGACCAGGCGGACCTCCTCGTCCGATTTCCACTCGGCAAAAACAAAGGCGCCCGTGCCGACGGGGCGGCGGTTGAACCGGCTGTCGCGGATGGAGAAATTCCTGGCCCGCTCCTCCGGCAGATGGAGTTCCTCGGCCTCTTTTTTCAAAGCCTCGTCGTTGAGGAGATGCTCGGGCAATATCCCCATGAACCAGGAATTGATGGCGGGCGAAAACAACCGCTTGTATGCAAACTTGATCCGGTGCGGCCCCAATATCTCGACCGACTTGACCGGTTCGTAATCCGACGTCCGCGGCGAGGCGTTCCTGGGATCCATGATGGCGCGGTAGGTAAACAGCACGTCTTTGGCGTCGAACTCGTGCCCGTCATGAAAACGGACCCCTTGGCGCAGGTCGAAAATAATGATCGGGTTGTGTTCCTCCACCTGCAGGATTTCCGCGAAATGCGGCTCCAGGGCCTTGTCCCCCTTCGAGTCCCGCGCCTCGATATACTCACGATAGGGGAAAGACTTGAAATAACCCTCTCCCAACAACTCGCGGATGGGGTTGAAAAAGTCCTGGTCGATATTGACGAGGGTGAACTTGATCCTGTCCGGCATGTGCAGGACGTAGGGGATTTTCAGCGTCTTAACCCTGCCGTTTTCCCGGAGCGGTTTGCCCTCCGGGTCAACTTGCGGGATTTCCCATTCGGACCTTATCTCTTGACCGGGCACAACCTCCATGGAGCGGACGTTCGCCGACCAGTCCGCGTTGCCGCCCAGGGAGTCGCGGATGAATCGGAGCCATTCGCCGGACGCGCCCAACTTCCTCCCATGCCATTGAAAATCGGGGCTTAAAACCAGGTAGGCCTCTTCATACTGGGTCCATCCCGTAGCCAGTCGCGGCCGGTAGTTGAGCCGGTCGTCCAAGTCGATCAATCCGTCGAAAACCAATTCGTTGATGGAACTGCTGGCCGTATCGGCGCTCAGGATGGGGTTCAAAATCTGCGCGTCCCCGATGGAACTTTGAATGTAGCGGACGAGACGGCCGGGGTTCCCCGTCGCTTGTTTATCGTAGGTGGGGACCCAAAAAAAAGATTGCGCCAGGAACAAAATCAGGCCCAGCGGCAAAAAGATGAGAATGCGTTTGACAAGCATGGGGAAATCATATCAAATAAAAACACGGGATAAAACGCAATTGGCTCGATTACGCCTGCAGGCTGGATACTCCGCCGCGCGTAAAAACTCCCTTGTTTTTCTCCGGTCCAACATCGGGGCAAATCCGAGAAAAAAAGCTTGACATGATCCCGGTTTACTTATATAGGTTGTGCTTCTAAACAAAGCGGATCCGGCCATCCCGCAATAAAAGACCGGAATCCCCGCAAAAAAATCGTTTACAAAAAAATGCGTTTTTAGTAAGGTTGGAAACCGTTTTTCAAATTATCAATTCTACAAAAGGGATGAAGAGATCATGGCTACGAAAATCACTGACGAGTGCATCAACTGTGGCGTTTGCGAACCCGAATGTCCCAACGGCGCAATTTCGGAAGGCGAGGACTTCTACGTAATCGACCCCGAGCTATGCACAGAATGCGTTGGTTTCCATGGAGAGGAAGCTTGTCAGGAAGT
>JACQQK010000004.1 GCA_016207065.1 Nitrospinota bacterium | reverse complement strand
TCCACGTCCTCATGGTGCGCGGCGATGGAGTTGATGACGTACTTGTGCTCGTTGTACCGCTTGGCGATCTCGACCCCCAACTGGGTGTGCGTGCCGTCGGTCTGGTGGTCGATGGCCTTGCCGATGTCGTGAAGCAACCCGGCCCGCTTGGCGATTTTGGCATCGAGCCCCATCTCCGCGGCCATGATCCCGCAGACCCACGCCACTTCCTTGACGTGCTCCAACACGTTCTGCGTGTAGCTGGTCCGGTATTTCAACCGCCCCAGGAGCTTGACCATGTCGGGATGGATGTTGTCGATGCCGACATCCAGGACCGCCTGTTCCCCCGCCTCGCGGATTTTCTGGTTGACCTCCTTCTTGCACTTGGCGACCACTTCCTCGATGCGGCCCGGATGGATGCGCCCGTCGAGGGTCAGTTTCTCCAGGGCGCGGCGGGCCACTTCGCGGCGGATCGGATCGAAACCGGAAAGCACCACGGCGCCCGGCGTGTCGTCGATGATCAGGTCGATGCCCGTGCACTGCTCCAGCGCCCGGATGTTCCGGCCCTCGCGCCCAATGATCCTGCCCTTGATATCGTCGTTGGGGAGTTCCACGACGGACACGGTGGTCTCGGCGATATGGTCCGAGGCCAGCCTCTGCACGGCGATGGAAATGATCCGGCGCGCTTCCTCCTCGGCCTGGGCCTTGGCGCGGTCCTCCATCCTCTTGACCTCTTTAGCCACCTCCAGCCGCGCCTCGTCCATGACGCTGTTCTTGATCTCCTCCTTGGCCTGATCGACCGTGAAGGAACCTATGGACTCCAGCTTCCGGATTTGCTGTTCGATCATGCCCTGGTAACGGTTCTTGTCGGCCTTGATCTGCTCCTCGCGCTGGGCGATGTCCTTCCATTTCTTGTCCACCTCGCCCTCGATTTGCCGGTTCCGGTCCAGCGCCCGGTTGAGTTCGTCCTCCTTCTGGCGGAGGCTGTTTTCCTGCTTGCGAAGCTCGACCTGCTTGTCCCGCTTCTCCTTTTCCAACTCCGCCCTGGCGGCAAGCTGTTCCTCGCGCACCTCCACCTGGGCGGACTTCTTGCGGGTCTCGGCTTCCTTCTCGGCTTCAAGGACGATCTTTTTGCCTAGTTCCTCGGCCTCCTTTATCTGATATTCGGCGAACATCTTGCGCAAAAAGTAACCGATCAAATAACCGGCCACGAGGGCGACGAACATCGCCACGATCAGCGTGAAAAAATTTACCTTTATGGCGAAAAATATATGCATTTTTTACCTCGCTTAAGAATAAACGCTAAAACGGAGAAGGTTCAGCAACAAATCGTCCGCTCCTCCGTGACGATTTTCCGAACGCGGATGTCAAACCCCTCCTGCGGAACAAATTCCAGCATTTGGAATTCGAACGCCAGGGCCACTTTTGGAGCGGACTCCGGGACGCTTTTCAGCAAGCGGTCGTAATACCCCCCGCCATGACCGATCCTCCCGCCCTTGAAATCGAAGGCAACGCCGGGGACCGCGATAAAATCGACGACGGCGGGGGGGACGATATTCATAAATCGTTCCGCCGGCTCCGATACCCCATAAGGACCCTTGACAAATTCCACGTTCAGATCGTCCAGCCGGGCGATTTTCAGATCGCGGTTTTTCGTGTCGACGACGGGGACATAAACGCGCTTACCCATGTCCAACGCCCGCCGGATCATTTCCCGGGTTTGGACCTCCTTGTCCATGGCCATATAAAACAAAACGTTATGGCTCTCGACGAACTCCGGCAGGGGATACAGCCGTTCCGCGATCCCAGCGCTCTGGAGTTTGATGGTTTCCGCGTCGCAAGCAGAGCGGATTTTCGCCATTTCTTTCCGGATGGCTTCTTTCGTCAAGGTTACCGGCAACTGGAACGCCCTCCAGGGACTCGCCGCCCGATGCGCAAAAAAACTCAGTCCCGCTTTTCTGGAAAATGCATCAAAAGAAACAACGCGCTGATGACAAAGGCTTCTTCCGGGAACCGCTCAATGAAAACTAAAAACAGTCAACGCCTGACTTCAATGAGCGAATGGGAGGATGGGATGGAATAATAACCTATCCCGCTACGCAGGGGTGATTTTGAGAAAAAGGGGAAACGGCTTTCACAACCGTCAAAGTCTTTATGAATAAAAACGAAACCGCGTTTTTCATCTCGTTTGACGTTAGCAAGATAAATTTCGTATGCAGTCATGAAACTGCAGACGCAAAAAAAGATCCAATGCGTTATCCACTCCATCGCCTACCTGCCCCCTCGATGCCCAATACGCTCAAGCTTTCAGCGTTTCCTGCCGCCAACACCCGCGCAAAAAACCCAACTAATTGACGCTATATAATAGGAATCTCCCCGTTCGTGCCGATATAAGAACCTTTTTCTGAACCTGCCAATGACAGGTGGGGCATCCGTGACTACTTCAGGCTTCCTTTTCGGGAAAGGCTTGCACACCGTAGCCGATCCATCAACCCCGTTTTGTTTGAGTTGGCTCAAAAAAATGTCAATTCTTACACGAACACAACAGGGAGCATAATTCAATGCTCGTTCCAGTTAAATCCTAGCATAAAGGCCAATGCGTCTCAAGAATTATCTGGGCTCCGGGCTTTCGCCCTGTTCCCCTTGAGGGTCTCGGCCATCCGCCGGACCAACCGCTCGGTCCGCTCCTCCAGCATTTCATGGTTGGCCTTGGTCTCGCGTTTCAACTCCAGATACTCCTGGGCGATATTGAGCGCGGTCAGGATGGCCAGATCGAGCGTCGAGGTCTTGACGGAGGCGTTGGTGGACAACTCCCGCATTTTCGAATCGACGTAGGCGGCGACCGTCTGCAACTCTTTCGGGTCCGCCTTGTATTTTACGTTGTAAATCTTGCCGAAAATTTTGATCTGGGAGGACGGAGGCATGCGCAACTTACATCCAGTCGATCTTTTCGAGGTCGAAAAGCATGTTCTGAACTTTCAGCCGCAAGGCCGCTTTGTTCGATTCCATTTTATGGTTGTCGCTTTGCAAGGTTTTCAGCTTCTCCAATTGGGACTGGACCTTCTCTTCCTTGGACGAAACAGCCTCGACCTCGCTTCCGAGTTTTTCGATTTCCTCCTTCAGTTGCCGGTTCTCGTCGCGGAGGGCGCGCGTTTCTCCCGCCAAGGCGTCGAACAACTCCTCGATTTTCTCCAGGTTTTTTAAAGACATGCGAAAATCCTAGCTCATGGGCCAGGGGGTGTCAAGGCGCATTCGCCCCAACGTGCCGCGATTAAAGGCAATTAACCGCAGATGGACACGGATGAACACGGAGAGAAGAATCCCCCCGCCCCCTTTACAAGGGGGAGAATTTTCCGCCGCCGCGCAAGCGGGCGGCGGCATTGGATCCAGCGGCACGCTGGCGGTCAGGCGGTCCGCAGGCTGGCGCCGTATTTTTCGCGCAGGGCGTTCACGATATTTTCGAAAACGGGGTTCACCTCGTCGTCGGCGAGGGTCTTTTCGGCGGACTGAAACGCCAGGGCGAAGGTCAGGCTTTTCTTTCCCTCCGGGAGTTTTTTCCCTTCGAAACAGTCGTAAAGCTCGACCTTGGAGATCAACGGAGATCCCGCTTCGCCGATGAGGTCGGCGACCGACTTGGACGGCGCGGACTTATCGACCAGGATGGAGATGTCCCGGTAGGTCTCGGGGAATTTGGGGATGGAGGCAAACCGGGCCGTTCCGGGAAGGGCCGCGATCACGCCCGCCAGATCGACCTCGAAAACGGCGGCATTCGGACCGAGTTCCCAGCCGCGGATCTGTTTCGGCGACAGTTCTCCCAGGTAACCGACGCTCCGCCCGCTCGCCAGGCACTCGACCGCCCGGCCCGGCGCGAGAAACTCCTTGCGGACGGGACGGTATTCCAAATCCAGTTTGAGCTGGGAAACGACCGTTTCCAACGCGCCTTTCAAGTCGTAAAAACCATAGGTCGTGGAGTGGTCTTTCCAGACGCTGTTCTCATGGGCCCCGGTAACCAGCGCGGCGAAACAGGTCTTCTCGCAGATGTCGCCGTGTTGCGGCGTCTTTAAATAGGAATTCCCCAGTTCGAAAATCTTGACCGGTTTCTGCCCCTTGCTCAGGTTCCGCGCGGCGGTTTTCAAAAGGCTGGGGACCAAACTGGCGCGCATCGTGCCGAGGTCCGCGCTGATGGGGTTGCTGAGGTTTATCGCGATGGCGTCGCTGGTCGCCATGGCGGACTTGAATTCCTCCGCCAGCGGACCTTCCAGAAAACTGTAGTTGACCGTTTCGGAAAAACCGATGTGGCAAAGCGTTTCGCGGATCTTGCGGGCGCAAGTCTGCTTGCTCGACAAAGGCGCCGGATTGAGGGCCGCGGAGGGCCGCGCGACTTCGATATTGTCGTACCCGTTGAGTCGCGCAACCTCCTCGACGAGGTCGATCTCTCTGCATAGAGTCGGCCGGTAACTCGGGACGCGGACCTGGATTTCGTCGGCGCTCGCGGCCTTCTCGATTTGCATGCCCAAACGGCGCAGTAAATTTTCGACCCGGTCGCGGCTGAAACGGTTGCCCAGGATTTTATTGACCCGCGAGACCCTCAGCAAAACGGGTTTGGCGTCCCGCGGCGCCGGATAAAGGTCGATCCGTCCGGCGCAAATCGTGCCGCCGGCCAGTTCGCGGACCAGGAGGGCGGCCCGGCTTTGCGCCGCGATCACGCCCTCGATGTCCACCCCCCGCTCGAACCGGTAGGAGGAGTCCGAGCGCAAACCGTATTTCTTGGAGGCCTTGCGCACGGCGGAAGGGTCGAAACAGGCGCTTTCCAGCGCGACGGTTTTCGAGTCCGGGGAAATCTGGCTGTTGACCCCGCCCATGATCCCCGCCAGGGCCACCGGCTTGTCCGCGTCGGCGATGACCAGCGCGTCGGTCCCCAGCTTGAGTTCGCTCCCGTCCAGCGCGACGAACGGCTCGTTCGCGCGCGCCCGGCGGACCACGATGCGCGGCCCCGACAACAACGAGAGGTCGAACGCGTGCAAAGGCTGGCCGTATTCCATCATCACGTAATTCGTGATGTCCACGATGTTGTTGATGGGGCGCAGTCCGACGGCTAGCAAGCGTTCCGCCAGCCACGCGGGCGACGGGCCCGGCGTCACGTTCTCGACAACCATGAGCGCATACCGCGGGCACAAGGCGGGTTCCTCGATGACGGCGGAGATTTTTTTCGCCACCGGCCCGGCCCCCTGGACTTTTTCAACCTCGTCGTCGGGAGAGGGAAGTCGGCGCTCGCGGTCCAGCAGAGAGGCGACCTCGCGGGCCACGCCGATATGGCTGAGACAATAGCCGCGGTTGGGCGTGACGTTCAACTCCAGGACCTCCGTCTTCCCGCCGCCGGGAAGCTCCACCCACTCCTCGCTCTCGATTTCCAGCCCCCCCATCGTCAGAACATGACCCAACTTCTCCGTCGACAGGCCGATATCCACATAGTCCTTCAACCAATCCAATACGATCTTCATCCCGGTTCCTTATGAAGAAATAATTCAGTAATAAAAAGGGGATTATATGTGAATCAGACGGGAAAATCAAAAGCGCAAGTTTCAGTTGCCGGGCCCTTGCTTTCCAGGGGACGAGGAACTACTTTTCAGAAGAGGATAATTCGCGTTAAAGTTCCTTAAAATTCGACTTTTCAACTCTCGAAGGGCATTCCTCTTCGCCGCGGTCAACCTTCTGAAACCTCAATGGGGAGGCGCCATCATGGAAAGATTCGCCAACTTGTTCGAAACATTGTCCAAACGGTTGGAAAACGACGAAACGTTCGCCCTGCGGATGCGGATGGCCGGGGAAGGTAAATTCAAGGATTTTCATGGCAGGAACGAAATCCCGGCTCTGCGGGCGTTCCTGGAACATGCGGAAAAACTGGACGTTCAGGATATCGCCGTCCGTGACGCGGAAGCCCGGGAAAGCGTCGTCAGCGAGATGCTCTGAACGCTTACTCCGGCATGAAACTTTCCAGCCCCTCGGTCAACTCCCTGGAACGTCACGAAGGGGAAGAGGGGCTTTTTTATTTAAGGGCATCTCTAAAAATTGCCTTTTTCTTGAATCCCACCGGTTCTAAAAAATTGTAGTTGCCCAATTTATTGGGCTTTTGGAGCGCCTGATGAATCAGGCAACTACGATTTTTAGAGATGCCCTTAATTTGATCATGACCCAATTCCGACATCCTCCTCAAGCCTAATAAAAACAATCCATTCCAGACACGGCTTTTCGAGGGGAACCTTGGTACAACTCCCGTTTTGCCGGGCGCCTCCCCCTATTCGTCATCGCGCGCCGTCGCGGACGGCGTGGCGATCCAGGACCTCTGGATTGCTTCGCTCCGCTCGCAATGACAACAAGTTATAGCGCTCCATGCCTGCCCATGCCCTGTCTCTTCGGGTCGAATCAAAAGGTAAGGTGGCAACTTGACAAGGCTTACGCAAAGCTCTCCTTTTCGAGGGCGGACATAAGAAATCCAAACATAGTAATTATCGGGAAACGACGGTTTGATGGAGGGGGCTTAATACAACACCCGCCTACTGGGGAGGCTCAATACCCAATAGGCGGATGCTGGAGAAGGCAGGGCGGCGCCCGCCGCCCTGTCTAGCGATATATAAGATGTCGCAATACCGCGGCGGGATTCTCCCGGGAAATCGGCGGTTTTTAAAATCCTTCGGGGTTGTATCGCAATCCAATTGTTGTAGAGGCTCGGTAAAACGAGCCTCGAGCGGATCCCGTCCACCCGGCTCTAACTTTTCTCCCCCGGTGGACGGTGTCCGCCCCAAGACTCGTTCCCCTGCCAATTCCTGTTCCAGTCCGCGATGTTTTCCTCCCGTTAATAGGTCCTTGGAGCGCCTAACAAACCGATTGTCTGGACACACAAATACCTCCCCTCCCTTGAGGGAGGGGGCTGGGAGAGGGTGACCAGCGTGAACGCTGGACCCGATACCGCCTCAGGCTGACGCCGAGGGCGGCCGGCGTGACGCCGGATTCATTACCGCCCCGGCGCAAGCGCGGGGCGGCATTGCCCACCGGGGGCGTCCCCGGTGTCATCGCCGCGTCGCCTCTGGGCGCTTGCCCGGATTTTCACCCCCACCTAACCTCCCCCGTCAAGGGGGAGGGAATTAGAGAGGACTTCATTTTGTTAGACGCTCTTGGAACTTATCGGTTGAATCGGACGCGGTATTTAGTTATAAACTTCGATTGGCTGGCGTTTCAGCCCTACCTTATGAAACTTTCCGAATCGGCCATCCTCAAATTGATGCACGAAAAAACCAACCGGCCGATGAAAATCTCCGAGTTGGCCAAGTGTCTTGCGATACCGGACGTCCAGCGCGCCGAATTCCGCAATTACGTCAAGGACATGACCGAGGAGGGGAGCCTGATCCGCATCCGCGGAGGCCGGTACGGGTTGCCGGACGAAATGAGCCTGGTCTCCGGGACCATCCAAGGCCACCCTGACGGTTACGGTTTTCTCGTGTGCGACAAGCCCGGGCCGGACATCTACATCGGCAGGAAGAACATGGAGAACGCCATGCACCTGGACCGGGTCATGGCGCGCGTGGAATCCCGCCGCGAAAAGGACCGGCTGTACGGGCGCGTGATCCGCATCCTGGAGCGGAAAACCGTCTCGCTGGTGGGCGTCTACGAGACCTTCGAACGCCAGGGATGGGTCATCCCCTCCGAGCGCAAATATTTCCACGATATTTTCATCCCCGCGAAAGACCGGAAAGGCGCCAAGGACGGCCAGATCGTCTGCCTGGAAATCGTCTCGTACCCCACGAAGCATCAGCCGCCGGTGGGCCGGGTGGTCGAGGTCCTGGGCCGCGCCGACGACCCGGAGGCCGAATTGCAATCGGTCCTGCGCAAGCATTTGGTCCGGCGGACTTTCCCCGAGGACGTCCTGGAACAGACGCGGAGCCTGGCGGACGCCGTCGACGAGGACGAGCGCACGCGGCGGAAAGACCTCACGGACTGGACGATCCTCACCATCGACGGCGAGAAGGCCAAGGACTTCGACGACGCCGTGTCCATCGAAAAAACCCGGGACGGTTACCGGCTGGGGGTGCACATCGCCGACGTCGGCCATTACGTGGAGGAAAACTCGCCGGTCGACCGGGAGGCCTATGAACGCGGGACCAGCATCTATTACCCCGACGGCGTCGTCCCCATGCTCCCGTTCGCGTTGTCCAACGAGATCTGCAGTCTCAAACCCGGCGTGGAACGGCTGACCTTGACCGTCCTGATGGACTTCGACGAAGCGGGCGAGTTGTTGAAATACGACATTTTCGATTCGATCATCAAAAGCCGCTACCGGTTCACCTACACGGGCGTGGCGCGCGTCCTGGAGAATGGCGAGGGGGACGAAAGATACCAGGCCGCCCTGCCCACCCTGGAACTCATGCGCGACCTGAGCCAGACCCTGAGGAAACGCCGGTTCGACAAGGGGAGCGTGGATTTCAAAATCCCCGAGCCGGAGATCGTGCTGAACGCCCAGGGCAAAGTCGAAAAGATCGTGGCGGCGGAACACAACATCGCGCACGAGTTGATCGAGGAATTCATGCTGTCCGCCAACCAGGTCGTGGCGCGACACCTGTCCGAGAGGGACATCCCCTCCATCCACCGCGTCCACGAACGGCCGGACGAGGCAAAGATCGTGGCGTTCAACGAATTCGTCAAAAGCTTCGGGTTGAAGCTGGCCCATCTGCACAACCCCAGCCCGAAGGACTTGCAGAACCTCCTGAAGAAAGCCCTTGGACGCCCGGAGGAGCGCGTGGTCAACACCGTCCTGTTGCGGGCCATGAAAAAGGCCCTGTATTCCGAGAAGGACCCCGGGCATTTTTGTCTCGCGTTCGAGCATTACACCCATTTCACCTCCCCCATCCGCCGCTACCCGGACCTGGTCACGCACCGGACGGTCAAGCGTTTCTTCAAAAGCAAATGCACGGCCCGCGAGAGGCAACGGCTCCTGCCCCGCATCGCGGACTTCGCCGAGCAGTCCTCGCGCGCCGAACTGAAGGCCATGGAGGTGGAGCGCGAGATCAACGACCTGAGGCGGGTCCAGTTCATGGCCGACAAGGTCAACGAAGTCTACTCGGGGACCATTACCGGCGTGACGGCGTTCGGGTTTTTCGTCGAACTGACCGAGGCGTTCGTGGAGGGGCTCGTGCACGTCTCCAGCCTGATGGACGATTACTACATTTATCTGGAGGCGGAGCACAAGCTGAAAGGACAGCACAAACACAAGACGTACCAGATCGGCGACCCGGTAAAAGTCCGCGTGACCAACGTGGACGTCAAAAAACGCCAGATCGATCTGACCCTGGTCAAGAACAAATGACCCCCATCGCCCCATGCTCCCCCTGCTTCCCTACTTTCTGGCGTATGCCGGGGGGATACTGACCGCGCTCCCCGCGTCGAGCCATTTTCTATTTCCCTATTTCCTTCCGCTTTCCTCCGTCGCGGGAGGGGCTTTCGCGTACTGGAAAGTCCCGGACCGCAGGCCTCTGGGCTGGGTCTGGCTCGCCCTCCTTTATTGTTTCGGCTTTCTGGCGCCGGGCTGGCAAGAGCTCCGCAAACCCGAAAACCACATTTTGTCGCTCCTGCGGGAAGGGAAGCCCGCGGACATCGTCGCCAGGCTGGAGGTCCCGCCCGCGCATTTCTCCGACCGGACGCAATATGTCGTGGAACTCGTCTCCGCCCAATACGGGGAGGAAGCCGTCGCGGTCGCCGGACGCGCGAGGATCAACCTGTATGCGCGGGAAAATTCATTTGGCCCCGGCGATCTCCTGCGGTTTAAAAAGGTCCGCCTGAAGCGCCCGAGGAATTTCCACAACCCCGGCCGTTTCGATTTCGAAGGGTACATGGAATTTCTGGGGATATCCGTCTCCGGTAGCGTGTCCCGGCCGGAAAATGTGGAGCGCATCGGCGCCTTTCCCCTGCCGGGTTTCTCCGCCGCCATCGAAAAGGTCAAGGGAAGGATGCTCCGCGAGATCGACGCCTCGCTGGGCCCGGATGAGAGCGCCCTGCTGAAAGCCATGTTGCTGGGCGAAAAAGAGTCGCTACCGGAAAGCGTCAACGAGGTTTTCATCGTCACCGGGCTCGCCCACCTGATGGCGGTATCGGGCCTGAACTTCGCTTTCGTGGCGGGGGCCGCGTTCCTGGCCGTCTACCCGTTGACGTTCCATGCGCTCTACCTTTGCCTTCCCGGAGCGGCCAGGGCGGGACACGCGCGAAAGATTTCGGCGTTCCTGGTCCTGTTCCCCGTCCTGTTCTACATGGTCCTCGTGGGGGCGAAAGTCTCGGCCCTGCGGGCCGGGATCATGATCGTCATCTATCTTCTGGCGGCGCTCATCGGGAGGGAACACGACGTCATGAACGCGCTCCTGGCGGCGGCGCTTGCGCTTTTGTCGTGGAACCCAGGGGCGATCGAAAACATAAGCTTTCAGTTGTCTTTCGTCGCCGTGTTGTCCATCCTGCTCGCCTTGCTCTGTCTCTTGAAAATCCCCGGCGACGCCGCGGACCAAATGGGGAGACGCCATGCAATCCTGCGCTCTTTTAGAAACGGAGCGCTCGTCAGCGTGGCGGCCGGGCTGGGGACCCTGCCTCTGCTGGTCCTGTATTTCAACCGCGTCAGTTGGATCGGTTTTCTCCTGAACATATTGATGGTCCCCGTGGCCTCGCTATTGGTCCCGCTGGCCCTGTTCACCCTCTCCGCCGGACTGCTCTGGGGCGGTTTGATGAAACTGTTGATGCCGGTTTGCTCGCTCCTGCTCAAATCGTTCGTCGTCGTCCTCCCCTTCTTCGCCTCCATCCCCCATGCTTCCGTTTACGTCCCTACCCCGCCGCAATTGTGGTTTGTCCTGTGGTATTTCGTCCTGTTCGGCGCTCCTTACTGGTATTACAGACAACAAAAATTCGCGCGCTCCAATCCGGGGTCGAGGTCCGGATTGTGGAACAAGCCTCTGGCAACCGGCCTGGCGCTGGCCTCTCTCTGTCTCGCCGTAGGGTTCGTTTGGCCCCGCCTGCTCGCGGAACCCTCCGAAACTCTCACGGTCGGCGTTTTGGACGTCGGGCAAGGGGAATCCATCTTCATGGAGTTTCCCAACCGCCAGGTCATGGTGATCGACGGCGGCGGTTTCTATAAAAACGCCTTCGACATTGGCAAAGCGGTCGTCGCCCCCTTCTTGTGGAGCCAAGGCATCGGCAGGATCGACTACATGGCGGCCACGCATTCGGACAACGACCATGTCAGCGGGTTGGAGTCGCTGGTCAAGTTGTTCCCCGTCGGGCATTATTTTGTCCGGCCGGAGGACGTCCGGGACACGCGACTGCGCAACCTCCGGCTGAAGGCGCGGATCGAGGGAGCGCGGGAAGTCCGGCTGGCCGCCGGAGAGCCTTTCGAGGTCGGGGACGTGAGGATCACCCCCCTGCATCCCGACGAAGAATTCGTGGGCCGGGGGAAACGGCGCCCGGAAAACCGGATCGGCAACGAATCGTCCCTGGTCCTGAGGGTCGATTACCGCAAGTTCAGCATGCTCCTCACCGGCGACATCGGGGAAAAGGCGGAACGTTACCTGGTCGCCCATGGCGCGCCACTGCAAGCCGACGTGTTAAAAGTCCCCCATCACGGAAGCGGCAAATCCAGTTCCCCCGAGTTTGTCCGGGCCGTGGCGCCGCGGACGGCGGTCGTTTCCAGCGGCTACCTGAACCGGTTCGGCCACCCCGACCCCGCGGTCGTGGACCGTTATCGAAGGGCCGGGGCGCAAGTGTGGCGCACGGACCTGCAAGGCGCGATCACCGTCCAGACCGACGGCCTGGAATTTCAAGTCCGGGGCTTCAAACCCTGAACCCCTTTCATCCATGGGGAAAATCCAACTTGTGGTTTGCGGGGAAATTTGATATATAAACCATTCTCGAATCATTCATTTTCTCCCCAGAGGAAGGCGCCATGGTAACCAAGGAAAAACTCACGCAACACCTGCAAAAGGCCAAACAGAAACTGGCCGAGACCAAGAAGGGCAAGGAATCGAAGTACGATCCGGAGATCAGAAAGCAGAAAAAGAAAGTCAAACGCCTGGCCCGGAAAACCGGCAAAATCGTTTACATGGAAAAGAAACTGGCGGAAAAACAGACCAAGAAGAAAAAAGGCGGCGAGTGATCGTCCCCGTCAACCGTTGGCTCTGCCTCTAACCGTACTCCCCCAAAATCCGTGTCGGCAAAATTCGATATCCAACACATCGCGGCCCTGGCCCGGCTGAACCTCAACGAATCCGAACGGGAGAAGTTTGCCCGCCAGTTGGACCAGATCGTCGCCTATATCGACCAGTTGAACGAGCTGGACACGTCCGGCGTGGAACCCATGTTCCATGTGCTTCCCCTCCACAACGTCTTCAGGGAAGACGAGGAGAGGAAGGTTTTTCCGGAGTCTGACTATCTGTCCGGCGCGCCCCGACGGGACAAGGGCCATTACGAAGTCCCGCAAATCCTGGGCTGACCCCATGCTTCCAGACACCATAGCCCAAGCCAGAGACGGCCTCAAAAACGGGAAATACTCCGCCGTCGAGTTGCTGGAGACCCTGCGGAAACGCATCGGCTCCGCGGAGGACAAGGTCAAAGCCTACATCCACCTGACGGGCGATCTCGCGCTGGAACAGGCGAAAGCCGCGGACCAAAGGATCGCCGTGGGCGAGGACGCGCCCCTGCTGGGCATCCCGCTGGCGATCAAGGACAACATTTGCGCGCGAGGCGCGCGGACAACCTGCGCGTCGCGCATCCTGGACAACTTCGTCGCCCCGTACGACGCCACCGCGACCCAACGGTTGCTGTCCGCCGGAGCGGTCATCCTGGGAAAAACCAACCTGGACGAATTCGCCATGGGCTCGTCCACGGAGAACTCGCATTACCAGCCGACGCGCAACCCCTGGGACCTGGAACGCGTCCCGGGCGGCTCCAGCGGCGGGTCCGCCGCCGCCGTCTCCGCGGGGATGTGCCTGGGGGCGCTGGGGAG
>JACQQK010000003.1 GCA_016207065.1 Nitrospinota bacterium | reverse complement strand
GTTGTATTCCCTGTTGTCGTGCAGTCTTACATGGATCCGGTTCGCGTCCTCGACGACATGGTAGTTGGTCAGGATGTGTCCCTGTCTATCCAGTATGACGCCCGATCCCAAGCCTTCCACGACATACTCGCGTTCGAGGAAATCGCTCATCCATTCCCGGAACCGGAGGTACCAGGATTCCGGCGTTTTAGGCCCGTGGAAAGAACCGCGGTAAGCCCCCTTGTGGATTTTGCGCAGGTTGTTGACGCTCACCACGGAGGGTTTTAGTTTTTTCGCGTTGCGGACAAAGGCCTTTTGCAGGTCAAGGATGTCTTGATACCCTTTGAGGTCCGCATAGGGGGCGCTCGTCTCTATCGCGTCGGCGCGTTGTTCCCCGGCGGGAGAATAACCAGGGAGCAGGACCGTGTCGGATAAAAAGTACAAGATCCCGGCCACTCCGGCGCCGCAAAGGACGATGAGGATTTTTTCCAGCCAACGCAACAACTTATGAGGCATATTTGAATCCCGTGTAAACCGTGGCGATGCCAAAGGTCAGGTTCCTGTAGGCGACATCCTGAAACCCGGTCTTCTTCATCATGAGAACGAATTCCCGGGGGCCGGGGAACTCGCCGACGGACCGCGGCAAATAACTGTAGGCCGACCGGTGTCCGGAGACCCTCCGCCCAATCCAGGGAAGGAGACGCTCGAAATACAGCCGGTAGAGGAGGCCGAGGACGGGGTTCGCGGGCAAGGAAAACTCGAGGATCACCACCCGGCCTTTCGACTTCAACACCCGCCACATCTCTTTCAACCCTTTTTCCCTGTCGGAAAAGTTGCGGATGCCGAACGCCGTGACGATGCCGTGAAAACTGCCGTTGGCGAACGCCAGGGATTCGGCCATCCCCTGCTGGAGCGCGATCGATCGCTCCATGTTGCGGGCGCGGACCTTCCGGCTCCCCAGCTCCAGCATTTGGGAACTGAAATCCACGCCGACCACCCGGATGTTCCCGGGATCGCGGGAGGCGATCTCCAACGCCACGTCGGCCGTCCCCGTCGCGATGTCCAGGCAACGGTCCCCGGGCCTGGGGGCCAGCGCGTCCACGGCTTTCCTGCGCCAATACCGGTCGCGCCCGCAACTGAGCGCGCGATTCAGGAAATCGTATTTGGGCGCGATGGCGCCGAACATGTTCTGGATTTGCCGGGAAAAATCGGCGTGGCTTTTGTTCATAAATAGGTCTGAACGGGCGATTCGGCGCGGACGGTCCGACCCGTTCAGCATGATCTAAATTTTAACACCACTCCGGACGCTTCACAAGAGGGATTGGGACGGAGCGCCGCGGGCCTTGGCGAAAACATGGAATTGACGGCCCCGGAGCGTTAAACTAGAGTAAAAACGGGTTGCCGGGGGCAACCAGGAGATTTCCACAATATTGTAGAGGATGTGTCCGCCATGAAAAAAGTTCTTGTGCCATTGGCTCCCGGGTTCGAGGAGATCGAAACCATCACGGTAGTGGATATCCTCCGCCGGGCGGGGGCCCGCGTGACCCTGGCGGGTACTTGCGACGGCCCCATTGAGGGTTCCCGCGGGGTCAAGGTCTACCCGGATTGCCTGTTGGATTCGGTCTCGGGAGAGGATTTCGAGTTGATCGTCCTTCCCGGAGGGCAACCCGGAACGACCAACCTGCAAAAAAGCGAAAAAACGCTCGCCCTATTGAGGAAAATGCAGGAAAACCACAAAAAAATCGCGGCCATTTGCGCCGCCCCCCTGGTCCTGCAGACCGCCGGTCTGCTCAAGGGCCGGACCGCCACCAGCCATCCCTCCGTCCAGGACAAGCTGGGGGAGGTTGCTTATCGCGACGACCGGGTGGTGGTGGACGGCGACATGATCACCAGCCGGGGGCCGGGGACGGCCATGGAGTTCGCCTTCAAACTGGTGGAAATCCTGTTCGACCAGCAACGGGTGGAGACGGTAAACAACGGCGTCATGGCGAGGATTTGATGTCTTGGCGGCCTGATGTGTTTTGTGATAATCCCGCGTGTAATTTATTGATTAATATGGTAATTAATTAAATTCCCCGATTTGTCGGGCAACTCCAAAACCGCTCAATGAATTGAACGCCTACAATCTTTCCCATGAACGGGGCGGCTACCTGTTTTCGGTAAGTTACCGGTTTTTCTCCAATATTTCGATGATATCGTCTGGCTGGAACGAAACATCCCACGCCCACTTTCCAAATCCTCCGTGCTGGTTTACCGCTTTAACCCATTCGGCTAAAAATTCCCTCTTTGTTCTATCTTGTTGGGTGTCCCTTCCCTTGACTTCCAGGACCAACACGGTTCCATTGACAAGCCGAGTCAGGAAATCCGGACGGTATTTCTGGACCGTGCCCTTAAAAACATAAAGGGCGGATTCAACCCGCAAGTGCAACGGTCAGTAAAGTTTTCTGTTTGAAGAATAGTTCATAGGGCGTCTTAAGGCCAAGGGATTTCCTGGGCCGGTGATTGGGCTGGTCCATGATGTTTTGGAGTTCCTGTTCCGTGACGTTGTCCAACGGCCTGGACTTGGGCAGATATTGGCGGATGAGGCCGTGGGTGTTTTCGTTGAGTCCGCGCTCCCAGGAAGCGTGGGGGTGCGCGAAGTAAATATCGGCCTCAAGCGTTTCCGCCATGGTCCGGCGTTCGGCGAATTCGAGTCCGTTGTCATGGGTAATGGCGTGAACGCGGGCTTTATGTGTCGAGTTGGCGCGTTCGCTGCGTTGGCTCTCTTTTCGCGCGTGTTTGGTTTTTGATTGGGCCAGGAC
>JACQQK010000038.1 GCA_016207065.1 Nitrospinota bacterium | reverse complement strand
TTTTCAGGTTTCAAGACGGCAACGCGTTAGACGTGGAATATCTGGACTACCATTAGGCGAAAGAAAACATGATGCGCAATCCTTCCCATCCGGGCGAGCTGGTCAAGCATGATTGTATTGAAGCTTTAAACCTCACGGTGACGGCCGCCGCCGCCGCTCTGGGGGTCAGCCGCAAAGCTTTATCCGAGCTCATTAACTGCAAGTCCGGCGTCTCCCCGGAAATGGCGATCCGTTTTGAAAAAGCCGGATGGGGGACGGCGGACACATGGTTGAGGATGCAAATGAACCATGATTTATGGCAGGCGCGAAAAAAATCAAAGAGCTTGAAAGTGAAAAAGCTCCATTGCGCCCAAATCTAACAATATGTTACTTCATGTTACTTCAGGCCAAAAAAGCCATGCCGCCGCCAAGAAGTTCAAGCAAGCCCTCAAGAAAGACCCCGGCAAGGAAACCAAGAAGTCGGCCTGATTTATCCGCATATCCCCCCACGGACCGGTTAGCGGAATCTTCCCTCCAGATATTCTTTTAGGGCTACGGCGTTATTGAATTTTTCGTCTTTCGCCGCGTAAAGCAGGGTGATGGCGTTCCCGCGAGCTTTTTCGAGAATCGTGGCGGCCAGGTCCTGTTTGTTCTCCAGTTCCCGGTAATACCGGACTTTGAATTCCCGCCACTTCCGCGGGTCGTGCGCGAACCATTTCCGGAGGGAGTCGCTGGGCGCGATGTCCCTCAGCCATAGGTCTACCCGGGCTTTTTCCTTGCTCAATCCCCTGGGCCACAGCCGGTCCACGAGGATTCTGAATCCGTCGTCCTTCGCGGGTTTGTCGTAAATTCGCTTGATCGACGCGGGCATTGGACGGCCCTCCATTACAGCAAAAATCCCAGCAAGGCCGCCAGGCGGGGATAGACGTTTTCCAGCGGTGTATTCGATCGCTTCTTAGGGTATAATAAGACCATGATCAAGCTCACTTTGAAAAATACCGATTTGGAGCGCAGACTTCGGGAAGAGTCGGAGGCTTCCGGACAAGATCCGGAAACGCTCGCTCAGGAAATTTTGAGCCGGGGTCTCTCCATGCAAAAATTCAGGCGTATTCGGGAAAAAATGGCGCCTCAGGCCCAAAAAGCGGGTTTTGCCGACGAAGATACCATCCTACGCGCCATCTCGTGAGGGTCTTTTTCGACACCAATGTTCTCGTAAGCGCCTTCACCGCCTCCCAAGGAACCTGCTTCAAGGTTTTTGAAATAACTCACCTTTCTCACACCGTTGTAATCGGCGAATTTGTTCTCGCGGAACTCGAAAGAATTCTCATTAAGAAGTCCCGCATCGCGGCGGAGGACATAAAAGAGCTTTTGGAAGAACTACGCCGGAAAGAGGTTGTCCCTATCCCCCAAAATCCATCTGTCATCCCCGTCTGCGACCCTGATGACGCTTATGTTCTGGCCTCCGCGTTGGAAGCCCGCGCGGACATTCTCGTCACGGGCGATAAAGATCTTCTGGAAATTGGCGATAAAGCGGGAATCAAAATCGTAGATCCGCGAACATTTCTGGAAATGCTGGAACATGAAAAATAAACTTTGGAACCATCCATGATTTTATATTTCAGCGACGGTCATGCCTGTCGGCCGCTGTTCCGCGGATTTGTTCGCCCTCCCAAGTTCCTACAACAAAAACCCCAGCAGGGTAACCAGCCGGGGATAGGCGTTTTCCAGCAGGAGTCCCGCCGTCTGACAGCCGACATGGAGCAGGAGGGGCGCGACGAGCGTCCCCGTCTTGTAGAACAGGCCCGCGGAGCCGAGACCCAGCAGGAACAGGCCAAGGCTCAGCTTGAAATGCGCCAGGGCGAAAACGGCGGCGCAGATATAGATCGCCAGAACGGGCTTGAATTTTTCGAGCAACGACCGCAGGGCGAATCCCGAGAAAAACGTCTGCTCCAATAGCGGCACGACGGTCAAGGACGCGGCGATTTCCAGCGCCGGTCCGGATTCCAGCCCCCCTCTCGCGCCGGCAACCGGAAAAAGTTCCGTCCGGGAAAGTCCGGTCAGGTCCGCCAGGAAATCCAACAGCGGAAGCATTCCCGCGACAACCGCCCCGCAGGTCCCGCCTAACAAAACGTTTTGCCTGAGATTCCTGCCTGTCAACCCCAATGCCTCCAAAGTCGCTTTTCCGGACAGGAGCAAGCCCGCAAGGCTGACGGCATAGTACAGGTGGGGTCCGTACCGGGGAGCCCAGCGAAGGTCGCGGAGAAATATCTGAGTAAGGGGGTACCATCCGAGGAAGTAGAGCGCGGTCAGGAGAAGAGGGAGTTTGAGCGGCCAGGAAATTTCGCTATCGTCTCGTTCGACCACTGAAGCGCTATTATTGAACGATCATGGATCGAGGAGCGGGTTGGGGCGCTCCGGAAATCGAGATTTTGTGGGTCGATTTCATGGGGGCTCCGCAGACGTGCACGGGGACTCGCTTGGTAACTCCGCTCACGCTGACAATGACGAATTTCCCGTCCTCGGAGCCGTTTAAACGGAGGGACTTGGCGATCTTTCGCTTGGTTTTGACCAGTTTGGCGATGCCGGGATTGACGCTTGCCGTGTTCGGCGCAAGCCTGGGAGCTTCGTTCCGCTCTCCAGAGAGCGTCGACTCAGTCTTCGCGGGTAGAGGCGGGACCATGGCTGTTTGATACGGTTCGGAGTCGGCCGAGGAATCGGTTTTCGGGGTTCGATCGACGTTCTCAGCGGGGATTTCCGGATATAACGCAACGACTTCGGCGGGTTGGATTGTGGCGGGGGCGAGCCAGGCGGTTTGGACGTAATATCCGCCGAAGATCAGGGTCAAGAGAGCTGTGGCCTCGATGAAGACGCTTTTCCACATATTCCCAACCTTGTTTTTGATAGGTTTTCCATTCTAATTTTTCATCCCGGACCTTGTCAATATATTATTTGTCCTTGCGGGGCCGGGCCAATCCGGCGGGGGAATTTCGAAGTATTTGAGTTGACAAAATACGCCGGGTTCTTTTACTATCCAATTGAAAGATGAGCAAGCGTCCGGGAGGCTTTTTCGACCTCCTCCGCCGGATGTTTTGAAACTTGCAATGCCTCTCGCCAGGCTCACTTCGAGCGTCATTTTCGCGCGCCGGTCCGGCCATCCTTTGTTATCGTCAACTTTGTATCTTCACCCTTTTTCGCATAGCGCCTTACGATGGGGAAATTAGTCATAGCTTCCGACCATGCCGGGTTCGAGCTTAAAGAAACCGTAAAGGAATTCCTGAAAAACCAGGGAATCGCCGTGGAGGACCTGGGTCCCAGCAACTCCGATTCCGTCGATTACCCCGACTACGGCATTAAATTGGCCAAGGAAGTGGCGGGCGACGAGAGTAAAAGAGGGATCGTCATCTGCGGCACGGGTATCGGCATGTCCATCGTCGTCAACCGCTTTCCCGGCATCCGCGGAACGCTCTGCGTGGACGTTTATACCGCCAAATTGTGCAGGGAGCACAACGACTCCAATATCCTGATCCTGGGCGGCCGCGTGGTCGGGAAGGGGTTGGCCGTGGAAATCGTGCGGACCTGGCTCAACACCCCGTTTGAAGGCGGCAGACACCAGAAGCGCCTGGATAAAATCAACAACATCGACGAGCTCTTGCTAAAAGGAGAACTGTAAATTGTCACTTCTATCGGATTTTGACCCGGACATTGCGCAAGCTATCAGAGGCGAGATCGAACGGGAATCGTTCACTCTGGAGATGATCGCCTCGGAGAACTTCGTCAGTCCCCAGGTTTTGGAAGCCCTGGGTTCGGTCATGACCAACAAGTACGCCGAGGGGTATCCCGGAAAACGTTATTACGGCGGGTGCCAGTATGTCGATATAGCGGAAAACCTGGCCATCGAACGGGCCAAAAAAATATTCGGCGCCGAGCATGTCAACGTCCAGCCCCATTCCGGCTCCCAGGCCAACATGGCGGTGTACCATGCGGTCATGAGCCCGGGCGACACGATGATGGGCATGGACCTCTCGCACGGCGGCCATTTGACCCACGGGAGCCCCGTCAACTTTTCCGGATATACCTACAAGGTCGTTTCCTACGGGGTCAACCGCGACACGGAGACGATCGACTACGAGGAAGTGGCCCGCCTGGCCCGCCAGCACAAACCCAAGTTGATCGTGGTCGGGGCCAGCGCCTACCCGCGGACCATCGACGCCGTCAAGTTCCGGGAAATCGCGGACGAGGTCGGCGCGAAAATCATGACCGACATCGCCCATCCCGCCGGGTTGGTCGCCGCCGGGCTTTATCCGTCCCCGGTCCCCCATTCCGAGTTCGTCACCACCACCACGCACAAGACCTTGCGCGGGCCCCGCGGCGGCATGATCCTCTGCAAGGAGGAATACGCCAGGGAGTTGAACAAGAGGATCTTCCCTGGAATCCAGGGCGGGCCGCTCATGCACGTGATCGCCGCCAAGGCGGTGGCTTTCAAGGAGGCGCTGAGCCCGGATTTCGCGGTCTATCAGAAACAGGTGGTCGCCAACGCCCGGCGCCTGGCCGAGCGCCTCAAGGAACACGGCTATAAAATCGTCAGCGGCGGGACCGATACCCATCTCCTTCTGGTCGACCTCCGCTCCAAGAACATCACGGGCAAGGAGGCCGAGGAGGCGCTTGACCTCGCGGGGATCACCGTCAACAAAAACACCGTGCCGTTCGAAACGCGCAGTCCCTTCGTCACCTCCGGGATGCGCATCGGTTCGCCCGCCTTGACCACCCGGGGCATGAAGGAACAGGAGATGGCCCTCATCGCCGACATGATCGACGATACGCTACAACACGCGGGCGACGCGGCGCATCACGAAAAGACCCGGCGAAAAGTCCGGGACCTGTGCGAGCGTTTCCCGTTAGGCGTCGAACTGGTCAACAAACCTTGAGCCTCCATGAAATGTCCTAAATGCTCCAACATGGAGAACAAGGTCATCGACTCCCGCATCAACAAGGAGGGGGACATCACCCGGAGACGGCGCGAATGCCTCCAGTGCGGCGAGCGTTTCACCACCTACGAACGGATCGAGCAGACCCTGCCCTACGTGATCAAAAGGGACGGACGGCGGGAGGACTTCAACCGCGACAAGATCCTGGAAGGGGTCAAAAAAGCCTGTCAGAAACGTCCCATCAGCATCGAGCAGATCGAGGGCCTCGTCGACCGCGTGGAGAAATACTTTCAGGAATTGGGGGAGAAGGAAGTCTCCGCGGTGACCATCGGCGAAAAGGTGGTCAGGGAGCTTTACAACCTGGACGAGATCGCCTATGTCCGCTTTGCCTCGGTCTATCGTTCGTTCAAGGACGTTAACGAGTTCATGAGCGAACTCAAGGACATCCTCAAGCACAAACAGGGCGCCGCGCAATGAACGGGGCATTCCGCCTCCAAAGCGCTCTTTCTCGAACCGGTGAAATCCGGGAATATTCCCTTGGCCGCGCCGTCTTCCGTTGAATCACTAAAAACAAAATGTTACGATACTCCCGTCGCCAATAAAGGCGGGATTCGATTGTCCATCATGGGAAAAGTTTCTATCAATATAGCCTTGATCAGCTATCTTGCCGCGTCAGTGGAATATTTTGTTTTCCTGGCCTACCGCAAGCCCATCGTCCAGACTCTGGCCGGGTTCACCGTGGCATTGGGACTGGTTTTTCACACCATGACCATCGGCATCCGCTCCAGCCAGACCGGTCACGGCCCCTACACCACCTCCTTCGAGGTTGCCTTGTTCCTGGCCTGGATGATCGTCGTCATTTATTTCCTGACCGAGTGGAAATACAAGATCAAGGACCTCGGCTCGTTCGTCATCCCCCTCGTATTCCTGATCCTGCTTTATTCCATGTTTCTGTCCAAGGATTCGGTATCGCCCGTTACGCAGACGGACGCGCGGTTCTGGCTCACCCTGCATCGTTCCCTTTCCGTGATCGGATATGCCGCGTTTGCCCTGGCGTTCGGCGCCGGGATCATGTACCTGATCCAGGAGAAACAGGTCAAATCGAAAAAGCTGGGCATCATGTATTTCCGGATGCCGTCGCTCGAGGCGCTCGACAACCTCAACGACAAGGTCATCGGCGTCGGGTTTCCCCTGTTCACGCTGGGTTTCCTGACCGGGTCGATCTGGAGCGAGAAGGCCCATCAGGCCTTTTTTTCCTGGAATATCGAGAAGACCTGGCCGCTGATGGCGGTGTGGCTGATTTACGGCGTGATGTTTTTCGGCCGGATGTTGGTGGGACTGCGCGGTAAAAAAGCCGCCCAGGGTTCCATAATCGGTTTCGTTTCGATAATGTTCACCTACTTTCTGCACATCTGACATGGCGGAACCTAATCTGGTAATGGTTGGAGTCAACCACAAGACGACCCCCGTGGAAATCCGGGAACGTCTCGCGTTCACGCGCGGCAAAATCGAGGACTCCATCGAAAAGCTCAACGGTTTTCCGGAGATCGTGGAGAACATCATCATCTCGACCTGCAACCGGGTCGAGATTTACGCGCGGGTCACGGAAATCGAGAGGGGGACCCATCTCCTCAAATGGTTCATCTGCGACTACCACGGCCTTTCGCTGGAGGAGTTGGACCGGTATTTCTACTGCTATAAGAACCAGCAGACCATCGAGCACCTGTTCCGGGTATCCTCCAGCCTCGACTCGATGGTGTTGGGCGAGTCGCAAATCCTCGGCCAGGTGAAAGACGCCTACCACCTGGCGCGCACGATGCGTTCGACCGGCGTCCTCCTGAACCAGTTGTTCGAAAAAGCCTTCAACGTGGCGAAGAAGGTCCGGGAGGAAACCGGCATCGCCGAAAGCGCGGTGTCCATCAGCTCCGCCGCCGTGGAACTGGCCCGCAAGATCTTCGAGGACCTGGCGGACCGCACGATCATGCTCGTGGGCACGGGAGAGATGGCCGAGCTTGCGGCGAAACACCTGATTTCCTACGGGATCAAGACGGTTTACGTCGTCAGCCGGACATATGAACGGGCCGCCGGCCTCGCCAAGACCCTCAACGGGTGCGCCCTGGCCTTCGACCAGTTCGAGCGCGAATTGCACCGGGCGGACATCGTCATCAGTTCCACGGCCTCCCCGAAGTTCGTCATGGGCCGGGAAATGGTGGAGAAAGCCATCCACAAGAGGAAGAACAAGCCCATGTTCCTGATCGATATCGCCGTGCCGCGCGATATCGAACCCGAGGTCAATAATCTGGAGAACGTCTATCTCTACGATATCGACGACCTGCAAACCGTGGTGAACGCCAACCTCCGGGAACGGCATAAAGAGGCGGAGCAGGCCCTGCGGATTGTCCAGAGCGAGGTCTTCAAGTTCGAAAGCTGGATCGAGTCGCTCGACGCCGTCCCCACCATCGTCGAATTGCGCAACCGGGCGGAGGAAATCAGGAAAAAGGAAGTCCAGAAGGTCCTCGGTAAATTAGGGCACTTGTCCGATGAAGACAAAAACGCCATCCACTATTTGACCATGTCCATCATCAATAAAATTTTGCACAAACCCACGGTCAACCTGAAGGAGAAAACCCAGGCGCAAGACGGGCACGTCTACCTGAAGGCCATCCGGCACTTATTTCATTTGGACGATAAATGACAAAAAATAAAATCCGGATTGGGACGCGCGGAAGCCCGCTGGCCTTGTGGCAATCCAATTGGATCAAGTCGCGGCTCCAGTCCCTTCATGCCGGTCTCAAAGCGGAGATCGTCCCCATCAAAACCTCCGGCGATAAAATTCAGGACGTGGCGCTCGCCAAGATAGGCGGCAAGGGGCTGTTCGTGAAGGAGATCGAGGAAGCCCTCCTGAGCGGACAGATCGATATCGCGGTCCACAGCATGAAAGACGTCCCCGTTAAACTCCCCGCCGGTTTGAATATCGTGGCCATCCCTTCCCGCGAAGACCCGCGAGACGCCTTGATATCCAAAAACGACATAAAACTGAAGGACCTTCCGCGGAAAGCCCGGATCGGCACGGGAAGCCTGCGGCGCATCACCCAGCTTTTGAATTACCGGCCCGACCTGGAGATCGTCCCCCTGCGCGGGAACGTCGAGACGCGGATAAAGAAAATAACGTCGGAGGCGCTGGACGGCATCGTCCTGGCCGTCGCGGGGCTCCGCCGGATGGGGATGGAGGACAAGATCAGCGAGGCGATCGATCCGGGAATTTTGTTGCCGGCGGTGGGGCAGGGGGCCATCGGCGTCGAAGCCCGTCAGTTTGACGCCGACACGCTGGAGTTGGTCCTCGAACTGGACCACGAGGAAACCCACATCGCCCTGGAGGCGGAACGGGCGTTCTTGAGGGCCTTGGGCGGCGGTTGCCAGGTGCCCATCGGGGCCTACGCTACGTTGGACGGAGACCGCCTGACCCTCAAGGCCGTCGTGGGAAGTCTGGACGGCAAACAAATTTTCAAATCGGAAAAAACCGGCGTCCCGCGGAACGCCCAGGATATCGGCGAATCGCTGGGGAAGGAAATGCTCGAACAGGGCGCCGGCAAACTTCTCGATGAAATTTACCAATGATTTTCGCATTTGCTATTGCGAGGCGTGGGGTTTGATCACATAATCTAATTAAGGGACGCTAAAGAGGGGCTGGGCACATTGCTCGGAGAGCGGACCATTGGCCGCGGAACCCGGACGATAAGACGGTCCGGTATCGAAACGCTCTCCTCTCGGTGAAAGCCTGGGGACCGGCGACATGTCCGAACTCTTGCAGGTCGGTCAAGCCGGAGGCTAACAATCAACGTATGGAGATCGGGCGTGATCAAGGAAAAACCTTCCGGTAAAAATCAACAGGCGGGTAAAAACGAAAAAATCAGGGGCAAAACGTTGGGTCCGGTTGGCAATCTGGACGAATACGTCGCGTCCGATTGGTGGGGCCGGATTTTCAATTCTCTTTATCTCAAGACGGACGCGGACGTGGTGGACGATATCCGGATCACACGCATGGAAATCGACCACATCTGTAGACTGCTCAGTCTCTCTCCCGACCAGAAAATCCTCGACCTGTGTTGCGGCCAGGGGCGCCACACGCTGGAACTGGCCCGGCGCGGTTTCCGCAACGTCGAGGGGTTGGACCGGTCGCACTATCTGATCCAAAAAGCCAAGGATCGCGCCAAGGCCGAGGGGTTGAAGGTGCGTTTCCGTGAGGGCGATGCCCGCAAGATTTCCTATCCCCCCGACACCTTCGACGCGGTCTTGATCCTGGGCAACAGTTTTGGCTACTTCGAGTCCCTCATGGACGACTTGGAGGTCCTGAAAGCGGTCCTCAAGGTCCTGAAACCCTGGGGAAAACTGTTGATCGATATCGCCGACGGGAACTATCTCAGGGACAACTTCCAGGCCCGCTCCTGGGAATGGTTGGGAAACAAAATGTTTGTCTGCCGCGAAAGGTCCCTTTCCCTTGACGGCGAACGCCTGGTTTCCCGGGAGGTCATAACCCATGTCGAGAAGGGGGTCATCGCCGACCAGTTTTATTCCGAAAGATTATATTCGCGGGAGAGTCTGGCGCGGTTGCTGACCAGCGCGGGTTTTAGCGAAGTCGCTTTCCCGGTGGAGTTCAATACCGACTCCCAGCGCGCGCAGGACCTCGGCATGATGGAGCGGCGCATTCTCACCACCGCCTTCGTCCGCAAGGAGTGGACTCCGGTCAAGTCCAAGGCGAAGAAGGGGGAAAAACACGTCGCCGTCGTCCTCGGAGACCCCAATAAGCCGGACCCCCTCAAGCCGCAAAGCCTGTTCGACGATGACGATTTCTACACCATCGACCGTATGAAAGCGGCCCTCAAGGAACAGAAGGGCTACCGGTTCACGTATCTCAGCAACCACGACACCCTGCTACAAAACCTCGCGCAACTGGTCGGCAAGGTCGACTACGTTTTTAACCTGTGCGACGAAGGGTTGCGGAACTCCCCGCAAAAGGAACTCCACCTCCCGGCCCTCCTGGAGGCTTTGGGGATTCCCTACACCGGTTCCGGGCCGCAATGCCTGGCCTTCTGCTACGATAAATCCCTGGTCCGCGGAGTGGCCAAGGAAATAGGCATCCCGGTGCCCTCGGCTTTCTTCATCAAACCCGAGGATTCCACGTTCGAACTGCCGTTCGCTTTTCCCGTGCTGGTCAAACCGAACTTCGGGGATTCCAGCTTTGGCATCACGGCGCGGAGTTTCGCCCGAAACCCGGAGGAACTCATCGACGCCGTCCTGGAGATCCGGCAAAAACTGGGGTACGAAAAACCCATCCTGGTGGAGGAGTTTCTGCCCGGGAAAGACCTCAGCGTCGGCATCCTGGGGACCCCGCCGACCTCCTACACGGTCCTGCCCGTGATCGAGGAGGATTACTCGGCCCTGCCCCCGGAACTGCCCAAGATTTGCGGATACGAGGCCAAATGGTGCCCGGATTCGCCGTACTGGAACATCAAATCGAAGCCGGCGGAGCTTTCGGACGAAACCGAGAAGGCCCTGGTTACCTGGTGCCTGCAACTCGCCGAGCGTCTGGAGTGCCGGGACTACACGCGGTTCGATTGGCGTCTCGACGCGGAAGGTAACCCCCGGTTACTGGAGGTCAACCCCAATCCGGGATGGTGCTGGGACGGACATCTGGCGAAAATGGCCGCTCATGCCGGCCTGGGTTATCCCGAACTGCTGGGAGCCATCTTGAAAGCCGCGGAGGACCGTCTGGGCCTTGATAACGGCGACTCTTCCAAGAAGGCGCGCGAGGAGCCGGAAAAACAACCTTCCGATACGCAGGCGGTCTGCGAAAGGGCCTGATCGCCTTTACAGGAAGAGAAAATCGCCGTACGAAGCGGAATGGACCGCTCCGGCATTTATGCGGAGCGGTTTGCTTTGGTTGCCGCCTAGGCTAACCCCCGCCGGGCGGCGCCCGGCCCGGCGGAAATAGAAACGTCCGCCCTCTGCAAATAAAATTTACTGCCGGTCCAACTTCTCCACTTCCCGCCTGGCCTCGGCGTGGCCCCGCTCGGCGGCCTTGCGGTACCATCGCGTTGACTCGTCGAAATCTTGCTCCACGCCCCGGCCGAGTTGATACATGATTCCCAGGTTGTATTGAGCGTCGGCGTCTCCCTGCCCGGCTTTTTTGCGAAGATCCGATGCGTCGCAATCCGAAAAATCGCAACTCATTTTGAATCCCACTCCCTCCCCCAGGCCGCCGCAATCGACGCCGTCCAGCCTCCAACCATCTCTAACCTTTATGAGTTTGTAAGTCGCGTTGACTTCGCTTGGATCATAATCCCCCCTCCAGGGATGAAATTATGACTTGGCGGCCGTCGTCTCGTATTGTCAGATGAAAATAACCAGACTCGCCGATGATATTCCGAGCGCAGTTGACGGGGTTGAAATCAAGACCGCGAGCGTTTTTTCGGCGGGCGACCTGGCGATATGAAAGGGTTCCAGTTTGGATGGTTGACCTTTGCTTCCCGCCGGGGCCGGACCCGCGCTGGGGGCGGCCATCGGCGACAACAAGGCAAGCGGGGTTATTCGGATCTTCCATGTCCCGCGCAGGAAAGGTTGCCCTCCTCGCATTCAAGCTGGTCCTGAAGAATTTTTTTCTATTGTTCGGCGAAATAGGCGTAACAGTATGCCAGAACCATTGGATGAATCGACCCGCCAATACTTCCAGAAGTGTTGAACTCGCATTGTTTTCTACGATACACAACCCAGGCGCTTTGGGCGGCGCGCAGTCTGGCTTGATCTTCGGGATCGATCTTTTTCAGCAGTTTTTTATAAACGGTTTCCAATTCCCGATCGGTTTCTTTCGCTTCATTTGATGCGCAAAAATTCATTTCGGATTGGGAGTCCGCATCTAGACAGTTCTCCGCCCAAACCTTGCCCCATGCAACCGGACAAGCCAGAATGACGACCATGGCGCGCGTAATGACAGTTGTCTTATTCATAGTTGCCATTGAGAAAGAGATCCCGTTCGATTCTTCTGCGTTTCATCTGGATGACGCTCGGGACCTTTGCTCCAGTCCTCCTATGAGTAACTTTATCCCATGCCAGAAACTCGTTTGCGGCCTCATTATACTCATCTCGATTGAGAAGGCGCAACAACGTTGAATTTTCGAAAGCGCCTCCGCCTATGTTAAAAACGAGGGAAGTCAACGCGTCGAATTGATGCTGGACGAGGCCGACTTTTACCTTTCTTTGTATGGCGGTCTCGGCTATCCGC
>JACQQK010000012.1 GCA_016207065.1 Nitrospinota bacterium | reverse complement strand
GCCTGCCGGACCGCGGCCATCGGGTGCACCGACTGCAAGGCGAAGCTGGTCCGCAACATGACGGACGGCATGCGGCCCGCCCTGGAAAAGCGAAAGGAAATCGTTTCCAACCCCAAACGCGTGATGGAGATTTTGGACGAGGGGTCGAAAAAGGCCCATAAAGTCGCCCGCGAGACCCTGCGGGAAGCCAAAGAGGCGATGCAAATGGCGGATGGTTTTCCGTCCTGAGTTTGTTTGTCTAGACCGGTATAAATCATGTCATTGTCTGATTGTCATTGCGAGGAGCTTCGCCGACGAAGCAATCCAGAAAATCTGGATCGCCACGCCGCCCAGCGTGCCGCTGGACCCAATGGGCTTGACCCGGATGGCGAATGGGAGGCATCGTGGGCAATCGAAGCCAAGCCAGGCGCCCCCGCGGCGAGTGGGCGGCTCGCGATGACGTTTTATCCCGGTCGTTATTTATACGGAAGTCAATAACCCCGTCCGATCGTCAAATAGAAACATGGATTATAAAGAGACCCTCAATTTACCTCAGACCGATTTTCCCATGAAAGCCAATCTGGTCCAGAAGGAGCCGGAATTGCTCGCGAAATGGGCGAAGGAGAATATCTACGGGCGGATCCGCGGGAAACGCGCGGGCAAGACCAAATACGTGTTCCACGACGGGCCGCCGTACGCCAACGGCCACATCCACATGGGCCATGCGTTGAACAAGGTCCTCAAGGACTTCATCGTCAAGATCATGGCGATGAAAGGGTACGACGCCACGTTCGTCCCCGGATGGGATTGCCACGGTCTGCCCATCGAACACCAGGTGGTCAAGGAATTGCGGCAGAAGAAAAAAGAGGTTGGCAAAACGGAAACGCGCAAGTTGTGCCGGGAGTACGCCGGGGAATTCGTGGCCATCCAGCGCGACGAGTTCAAGCGGCTCGGGGTTTTTGCGGACTGGGACCGGCCTTATCTGACCATGGACTATTCCTACCAGGCGGCCATCGTCCGGGAGTTCGGGAAGTTTGTCGTGTCGGGTAGCGTCTACAAGGGCCTGAAACCCGTCCACTGGTGCACCCACTGCATGACGGCCCTGGCGGAGGCGGAAGTGGAATACGCCGACCACACGTCCACCTCGGTTTACGTCAAATTCCCCGTGAAGTCGGGGCTGACGAAACAAATTCCGGGGATCGACCCCGCCAAAAGTTTCCTCGCCATCTGGACCACGACCCCCTGGACGCTTCCGGCGAACCTGGCGGTCTGCGTGCATCCGGATTTTCAATACACGGCGTTGCGCGCCGGCGGCCAAGACATCATCGTCGCCGAGGAGCGGGTCGCCGCCTTGAAGAGCGAGTGGAACTTGAAGGAATGCGAAGTTCTGGGGAAATGCGCGGGCCGGGATTTGGAACGCGTTATTTGCCGGCATCCCTTCATCGAACGCGACTCCAGGGTGGTCCTGGGCGACCACGTGACCCTGGACCAGGGGACGGGATGCGTACACACGGCGCCCGGCCACGGCCAGGAGGACTATGTCGTCGGACAGAAATACGGGTTGGAGGCATACAACCCGGTGGACGACGCGGGGATCTTCAAGCCCGAGGTCGAGTTTTTCGGCGGCATGTTTGTCGCCAAGGCCAATCCCGCGATCGTCCAGAAGTTGAAGGACGCCGGTTTTTTGATTTCCGAGGCGCCCCTGCGGCATTCGTATCCGCATTGCTGGCGGTGCCGTCAGCCCATCATTTTCCGGGCCACCGCGCAATGGTTTATTTCCATGGACCATCGCGACCTGCGGAAGAAGGCCCTGGAGGCGATCGACCGCGTTCAATGGGTCCCGGTTTGGGGGAAGGACCGCATCTACAGCATGGTGGAGAACCGGCCCGACTGGTGCGTGTCGCGGCAAAGGGTCTGGGGAGTCCCGATCGCCGTTTGTTCGTGCAAGGCATGCGGAAAGCCGCTGATCGCCCAAAAAATATTCGACCATATCGTCGGCCTGGTGGAAAAGAACGGGGCCGATTTCTGGTTCGAGAAAGAAGCCGATGAGATTCTGCCTCCCGGGACGGTCTGTCCCTGCGGCGGCAGGGAGTTTTCCAAGGAGACCGACATCCTCGACGTGTGGTTCGATTCCGGGGCGAGCCACGCGGCGGTGGTGGAGGCCGATCCCCAACTGCAATGGCCCGCCGACCTCTACCTCGAGGGTAGCGACCAGCACCGGGGATGGTTCCACAGTTCGCTGTTGGAGTCGGTGGGGACGCGCGGGACGGCTCCCTATAAAACCGTGCTCACCCACGGATACGTGGTGGACGGGCAGGGAAAGAAGATGTCCAAGTCGGCGGGAAACGTCATCGCCCCGCAAGTCATCATCGACCAGTACGGCGCGGAGATCCTGCGGCTCTGGGTGGCGTCCGAAAACTACCGCGAGGACATCAGGATCTCGCACGAAATCCTCAAGCGGTTGACCGAGGCCTACCGGAAGATCAGAAATACGTTCCGTTATTTCCTGGGCAACCTCAGCGATTTCGACCCGCGAAAAGACGCCGTGCCCCACGACGAAATGTTGGAGATCGACCGTTACATCCTCGGCCGTTTCAAACAACTGCGGGACCGGGTGTTGACCGCGTT
>JACQQK010000035.1 GCA_016207065.1 Nitrospinota bacterium | reverse complement strand
TGTTAAAGTCCGCGAGGACGACCGCTTCAACTTCATGAACGTCAACACTCCGGAAGAGTACGATGTCGCCCGGATGAAACGGGAACAGGAAACGCGGGAGATGGAAAGAGCGAAGGAGCCATGATCCAAGTCCACGAAGCGTTGGAAATCATCCTTTCGAGGATCGCCTTCAAAGGCGTGGAGAAAATTCCCATCAGCCAGGCCCTGGGCCGGGTCCTCGCCGAGGACGTCGTGGCGCGGCGGCCCAACCCGCCCCTGGACAATTCGGCGATGGACGGGTACGCCCTCGTCGCGCAAGACGTCCGGTCCGCCAGCCCGGAGAGCCCGGTCAGGCTGGAAGTCGTGGAGGACGTGCCCGCCGGGTACGCGGCGCGCAAGACCCTGCGGTCCGGGCAGGCCATCCGCATCATGACCGGCGCGCCCATCCCGCCGGGGGCCGACGCGGTGGTCATGCAGGAAGACACGGAGCGCGACGGCGATTACGTGCGGGTCAAGGACAAAGCCGAAATCGGCGAAAACATCCGCCTCGCCGGAGAGGACGTCAAGCAGGGCGAAACGGCGGTCCTCAAGGGGACGGTCCTCAAGCCCTCCCACATCGGCATGCTGGCCGCGGTGGGGCGGTCCAACATCTTCGTCAGCCAGCGACCCCAGGTGGCCATCCTGTCCACCGGCGACGAGATCGTGGACCTGGACGAAATCCCCAGCGGCCCCTGCATCTACAACAGCAACGGCTACATGCTGTCGGCCCAGGTCCTGTCCGCCGGCGGCGTCCCCAACTACCTGGGGATCGCGCGCGACAAGGAGGAGGACCTCCTGGAAAAGTTCCAGTGGGCGCTGAAAGCCGACATTCTGGTTTCCTCCGGCGGCGTGTCCGTGGGCGACTACGACCTGGTCAAGGCCAGCCTGAAAAAGATGGGACAGGAGATGCTGTTCTGGAAAGTGGCCATGAAGCCGGGGAAACCCCTGGCGTTCGGCAAGATCGACGAGAAACCGATCTTCGGCCTGCCCGGCAACCCCGTGTCCTCGTTCGTCTCCTTCGAGCAGTTCGTCCGTCCGGCCATCCGCAAAACGCTCGGATGCAAGGACCTGGCGCATACGACCGTTCAGGCAAAATTAACGAAGACCGTCCGTAAGAAACCCGGCAGACTGCATTTCCTCAGCTCGACGGTTGTCCGGGAAAACGGGGAATACCAGGCGACGCCCGCCGAGGAACAGGGCTCCGGTATCCTGAAGTCCGCCATGAACGCCAACGGCCTGTTGATCTTCCCCCTGGAGGCGAGCGAGATTGCTGAAGGGGAAACGGTGACCGTGCAACTGCTGGAATGACCTTCCATAAAATGACCTTCCCAGCTTCCCTTCCGGAACCAAAAGAAAAAGTCGAATCCCCCCTTGCCCCCCTTTTACAAAGGGGGGATGGGGGGATTTTACAAGGGGGGGCAATTCCCGCCTCCGCGCCGGGCAAACGCCCGGAGGTAACAGGCCAATTCTCAACCGCCCTTGATGACGCTTGTTCGCCATCCGAGCCAAGCCTATTGGATCCAACGTTCACGTTGGCGGGAGGCGGTATTGGGTCCAGCGGCACGCTGGCCCCCTTTACGAGGTGGGGCGCATCGCGTTCCCTTCCTCAAAAGTGTTGGAGGAATTTGGGGTTCTCCCCCTTGCAAAGGGGGGCGGGGGGATTCGTTCTTGCCCTGCTCATGGTCCTTCTTTTAATGTCCGCTCCGGCGTTCGCGGAAAACCGCGAAACCCTGTCGAGCGTGGACCGCGCCGTCAGTCAGATCGAGGCCATGTTCCCGCAATTGGAGGGGACCGTCGTTTCGCTGGAAGGCGACGAGTTCCTGGTCGATCTGAAACAGGGAGACCCGGTCCATCCGGGCGACAAACTCAAGCTCGTCCGTTACGGCGAGGAAATCCTCCATCCCGCGACCGGGAAAAAGCTGGGCCGGAAGGAAACGGAACTCGGCGAAATCGAAATCGTCCAGATCGGCAAAAATTTTTCCCGCGGCAGGGCCCTGGACAAGACCGTCAAGGCCCAGGCGGGGGACGGCGTCCGGCCGCCCTTCCGCAAGATCGCCTTCCTGGTCGCCCCCCTGGAGAGCAAAACGGAAAAAGACATCGACCGCAACCGGCTGGTCTCGGCGCTGGAAAAACGCCTCCAGGAAAATCCGCGCTTCGAGGTCCCCGGCTTCGACCTGGGCGTGTGGATGCTGGAGGCCGGAATCAAGAAGGAGGCCCTGTCGCGCCCGGAGAACCTGGACCGTCTCCGGGAAAAAGTAAAAGCCGATTTCATCCTGCTTCCGTCGGTCCGCGAGGTCAAGGACAAGATGGCGCTGAGTTTCGAACTGCGCTCGACCGCCGACGGCCGGGTCAAGGACAAGGCGGAGGTCCTGGCCGAGCAAATCCCCCTTGCGCCCAAACCGGCAAAGACGCCGAGAGAGCAGACGTTGCAGACCGAATTCGAGGGCCGGAAGGGCGTCCTGGAGTTTGTCGGAAAACAGGAGTTCCCCTTCGAGATCGTGGACTTCGACGCCGGCGACCTGAACGGCGACGGGTCGCTGGACTTCGCGGTCGCGGACCGCTACCGCATCCTGATCTACAGGTACGAGGACGGCAAATTCAAGAAAATTTCCCAGATCGCCACGAGCCAGACCGCCAACCGTTTTTTGTCCGTCGATGTGGGCGATATCAACGGCAACGGCCGGGACGAGATTTTCGTCACGAACAAATACGGAGACGGGCTGAAGTCCTTTGTCCTGGAGGCCAACCCCAAGCAAAAACGATTTGACAAAATCTGGGACAATGTTACACTCTACTTCCGAATCATTCGCCCGTTTGGCGCCAAACCGAAGCTTTTGGCCCAGACCCCGGGGTTTCACGACCCTTTTACCGGCGGGATCAAGACAATCCTGTACAAGGGCAACCGCTACATGGAGGGGCCCGAGTTGCCGGTCCCTTCGATTTACGGCATGCAGTTCATCCTGTATGGACTGACCCAGACCAGCTTGACCTCATCGAAAACTAACGAAACAATAATACTTGACAAGGATTACCATTTACGGGTATATTCTCCCAGCGGCCGTTTGCTAGTAAAATCAGACGATTACTATGGTCACGACCCCCGCTTGATCGATGTCGGGGTCAAGGAAGAGTTGGGCGGCATAGTAAAACAAGGCGAACCGGTGAATTACAGGGGCCGGTTGCAGTTCGTCGAGAACGGCGGCAGGAAGTTTCTGATGATACCGAGGAACTATGTTGTCGGGTCGGGTTTGTTGTCCCGGATGACGTTGGTCAACGACAGCAGTTTGGTCTTGTTGGGCATAAATAAGGAGGGCTTTGAAAAAGTCTTCGAGACCAGGAAGCAGAAAGGATATATCGCCGCTTTCCAGATGACGGTCCACCCGAGGACCCGCGAAAGGAAAGTTCACGTGGTCACGGTGCAGGAAGGCGGTTTGGCGGAAAAAACGATAAGCTCGATTTTCACTTACAATTGGCAAAATAATTAATGACAAAATAATTAAGCTGGCGAACAGGGGGTGATAATTCGATACGCGGCTTTTAATAATATATAGGACCAGTTTAGTTCGAAATTAAGAAGATTCGAGTTGGTTTTTACCGACTATTTTTCAATAGGGTTTTTCAGAAACACACTTCTTTGGAGGAGGTAAGCATGAAAAGAAATTTCGCGACAGCAGTAGTGGCGCTGGCTTCCCTGTTTTTCGTGGGAGCCACGGTTGCGGAGGCAGTGGACGTGAAGTTCGGTGGTCAACTGCGGCCGCGTTTTGAGATAGGCGATCATGGTATGGCGAATGGTAGCACGGGCGCAACCACCGCCGGCTTTGACGAGAGACAAGACGCGCAAAAGATCTTCAGCACCCGCGCCCGGTTGAGCGCGGACGCCAGCATCAACGACCAGACCAGCGCTTTCATTCAATTGCAGAGCGTCGGCGTGTGGGGCGCCGCCACCAACATCAACGGCTCCGGCTCCCGCAACGCGTTCGTGGCCAACGACAACAACGTCGATGTCGGCCTGCACCAGGCGTATTTCAACTTGAAGAACTTCTTCACCCTTCCCGTCGACCTGATGGTCGGCCGGCAGGAAGTCGTGTTGGACGGCCATCGCCTCCTCGGCAACACCGACTGGACGCAGGGCGCCCAGGCGCATGACGCCATCCGCCTGACCCATAGTCAGGGCGACCATACCATCGTTTATGCGTTCAGCAAGGCCTTGACCGTCTCGACCGTTTCCACTGGCGACCTCGGCTCGAAACATGACGTCAACGTGCATGTCCTTTGGGGCAACCTGAAGAACCTGCTCCACGCCAACAGCGGCCTGTCCCTGTACTTCGTGGCCGTGGACGACGGTTGTTCGCCGACTACGGCGCAAACCGCCTGTAACAACACCGTCGCCACCACCGCGACCGGCGGTACCCGGAACGACAACAACATCTACACCTTCGGTTTCCGTCAGGCGGGCAACCTGGCCCAGATCTGGGGCATCGACTACCGCGCTGAGTTCTACTACCAGACCGGCGATGCCGCTGGCGATTCCGCCGTGGCCAATTCCTCTCTCGGTTACGGGTCCGGCACCGTTAACAACGGGGTCGATCGTGGCGCCTACATGTTCGGCGTCCGGGTGGGCAAGACCTTCAACGACGTGATGTGGAAACCCGGCGTCACCGTGTGGTACGACCAGCTCTCCGGCACCGACGACAGCGATGTGCGCGACAAGAAGTTCCGCACCTTCAACACGCTGTTCGATACCGGTCACAAGTTCTATGGTTACATGGACCTGTTCTTGCCGGCCAACGGCGCCAACTCTGCTTTCTTGGGTCTGCGCGACCTTGCAGGCAAGTTCTCCGTGAAACCGCTGGACAAAACCTCGGTCAACGCCGACATCCATGCGTTTTGGACGGAAACGGACGTGAACGACAATCCCAACATCCGCACCAACCTGAGCATTCCCGCGAATTCCGCCGCGGACAGCAACCACTTGGGCGAGGAGTTGGACTTGACGATCGTCCACAATTACAACCCCAACACCAACATCACCCTGGGCTATTCGCACTTCTGGGCTGACGACCTGTTCTATGCCGTCAACGGAAAAGCGACTGGCGTTGGCCTCAACGCCTCCGGCGCGAGGGCCGCTAACGGCCAGAACGCCAGCTGGGGCTACGTGATGTTCGACGTGAAGTTCTAAGCTCGGTTCTTCCCATCCCCTGGCTGGGTGACCGGCCAGGGGATTTTTTTTTGTCAACGTGAACGTTGGATCCAATACCGCCTCCGCTCCTCCCCTGGCCGAGGGGAGGCTGGGAGGGGTGAGAATCCCGGCGGGCGCTCTGGCCCGGATACGGATGTAGGGGCGATTCGCGAATAGCCCCTACTCAATATCCCCCCTTGCAAAGGGGGATAGGGGGATTCGAAAAATCCTCGTTCGCGGTAACGACATGAATCCCCCGGCCCTGCTCCCCGCCTGCGCGGGGACAGGCTTTACAAGGGGGAGCGCTCCCATCCTTTTACCGTTTCTCCGCCAGGAAAACTTCGAGGTCCTCCCGGACCCTGTTTTCCGGGCACATTTTCAGGTGCTGGCGGAAGAAGGGCATGTCGATTACGGGGTCGTGGTAGAGGGCCCTCAAGCCGTAATAATCGAAAAGTCCGATGATCGGGCTCGGCCCCGCCAGGAGCAGGAGACCGCCGGGTTCCAAGGCGTCGGCCGCGCTCTTCAAAATCCGCTCGCACACCTCCCGGTCCTGGAAATAGAGAAATGGAATCCACTTGAAGATCATCCCGTATTTCCCTTGGTACGCCTGCTCCACGTGGTCCGCCTCGGGCAGGAAGGAGACGCGCTTGAGGGCGTCCAGCTGGTTGCGCGCCGCGGCGAAGTCCCATAACAACTGAGCGCCCTTCTGGGCGAATTCCGGGTCGCTGTACAACACGGTGTATTGGCGTTCGCGGGCGCTGTCGATGCACCCGGAGATCGCCGCGTCGAAGGTATGGACCAGGACGCGGTCGATTTTCTCCAGTTTCTCCGGCATGTCCGGGCAAGTCTCCATGTAATAAAAGATCTGGTCCAGGACCATCGGCTGAAGCGACGACTCGTCGATTTCCGAATCGCCTTCGGGATAGAAGGGGACGGTGTAGATGGCTTTTACGGGATCGGTAACGGGCGGGTTTCCGTCGAAGAACTTTCGCCACCCGAAAGGATACCGGGGCTGGGGTTTTTCCGATTCGGGTCCGGGCTCGATCCCCCAGACGGGATTGAGCGGGATTTCGCGCGACCGGTCCTCGTCCGTCAACGCGATGGAACCGGGACGGACCGCGATTTGCCGCTGGCAGGAGGGACGCGCTCCGCGCGCGCAGTTGACGTAGGGGATGGCGGCGGGGTCGTCAAAAACCGTCGCCTTGTACAGGAAACGGTCCTGGACCGTCAGGCAGACTTGGTTTGCCTGGCGGAAATAGCGCCATGGCGGGTCTTTCCTGGGGAGCCACGCGATTTCCTGGGAACGGTCCGGGTCCATGAACACGTCGAAAATTTTTTCCCCCGGCGGCCCCGACGGGATGAAGAAGGCCGAGAAAATATTGAACGCCTCCCTTGACGGATAGGTCGGGAGACCGCGGTAGCGCAGGGGGCCCAGCGGAGCCTCCCGCGACTGGTCGTCGTACAGCCCCCAGATGAGTTCGAACACCGCCCCGCCGCTCCCCGGTAAAGTGGACTGGAACAACTCCACCACCGGGATCAGGTCCAGCCGTTCCCAGTTCAGCGAAAACATACAGCTGATGAAAACCGTCCGGTCGAAGGTTTCCTCCGGCAGGGCGTAAAGACCGTCCTTGGTCAGCCGGATTTCGTACCGCCCCTCGCCGCAATGGGTGAAATTGCCGTCCTTGTAGAAATACTTCACCTCGGAGAAGGGGACGTTCCAGACCTCGGCGGCTTTTTTTCGCAAGTCGTCCAGCGTCAGGCTTTCCCAACCCGGTTGACCTTTCAAGTCCAGTTGCGTCGTGAACGTTTTCGCCCCCGGCTTGACGCCCAGCCACTGCCGGCAGTCGAGTTGCATGCGGGCGCGCGCCAGTTTGGATTCCCCCGCGCCTTGCTCCTTCATCCATTCGCACTCATGCAGAGGGTTGCCCTCCGGGTCGGCGAAGAGAAACCGTCTGCCGTCCGCATTGTAAAACGCGGCGTGTCCCGTCGGATAGACCTTCACCCGCGTATTACGGACCGAGGGCGGACCGTCGAGGACCCAAAGAGAGGCGCCATTTTGCGCGACATTCTGGAGCCGGGGCCACAGTTCCTTGAGCGATGCGACTTCCGCCGGGTTGGCGTCGAACCGGACGCTTCCGGGACGGGTCAGGGCATTGAGGAGATCGTTTTTGTCGGGCATGCGATTAATCCTTATAATGGCGTGAATTAATGTTTTATGGGCATCTCTTAAAATTGTAGTTGCCTGATTCATCAGGCCGCTCCACAAGCCCAATAAATTGGGTAACTACAATTTTTTGGGACCGGTTGGATTCAACAAAAAGGCAATTTTCAGAGATGCCCTTATATAAATAAAAGGAGAGAGAATTATAGGAGACCCCTCCGGCCCTGTCAATCGACCGGAACCGTTTCCGATCGTCCGCCAAAGGTTGACATGACCGGGACATCGGGCCTATAATCACGCTTTCCAGAAAAACTTGCGCAACGGGCCGCGATGCGGGCGTTTTTTCGTTGCCCCGCCAAGCAAAAACCGCAACCAGAGTCTTTTAAAAGAGAATCCAGAATGGAACCGGGAAAAAGCAACGTCGAGGAAGGCCGGAAATACGAAAAGCTGGCTTACGCCTGCCTGCAAAGCAACAACGTCAAGGAAGCGGAATCCCATTTTTTAAAAGCCCTGAAACTGATGGAGCGGTCCGGCGACGAGGTGGGGCAGGCCTATGTTCTGGGCAACCTGGGCAACATCTATTATCAGGGCAAAAGGCTGGAACTGGCGGAGGATTATTTTCAGAGGGCCCTGTCGTTGATGGAAAAGGTCAACGACATAAAAGGCATCGAAAACACCCTCGGCAATCTGGGGCACGTATCTTTCACCCGCGGACAATTCGACCAGGCGCGGGAGACATACCAGAAGGCCCTCAAGCTCATGGAAAAGGTGAACAACCTTCCCGGCCAGGCCAGTTACCATGAATACCTCGGCAACGTGGCCCTCCAACGCGAGGACCTGGAGACCGCGGAGAAATGCTACATCAAGGCCGTTTCCCTGCTGGATTCCGTCACGGACCAGGAACGGATCAAGGCCGTGAACCGGAAGCTGGACACCGTCCGCAAGGACCCGAACTATCTCAAGAAGAAGGAAGAGGCCCTCCTGGCGGAAATCGTCCCGCTGGAGCGGGAACGGAAACAGGTTGACCTGTTGAGGAAGTATCAGGACCTCGAGGACATCTATTATCAGTTGGGCCGGTTGGACAAGGTGGCCGACGCGGTCCGCAAATCCGTCGCGATCTGCGAGGAGATGAACGACCACCACTCCGCGGGGATCTGTTACGGCAACCTGGCCAGCGTGCAAATGCAACAGGGGTTGGCCGGCAAGCCGGAGGAACTCGACCGGGCGCGGGAAAACTATCTCAAGTCCCTCGGCCTGATCGAGAAACAACAGGACAAGCGGCGGCAGTCTTATCTGCTGGGGAGCCTCGGCAACATCTTCCTGCACCAGAAGGACCTGGGCCAGGCCTGGAATTATTACGAGAAGTCCCTGTCTCTCATGTTCGAAATGGGCGACCGGATGGGCGAGGCCCGCGGATACGCCAACCTGGGGAACGTCCAGCTATTGAGGAAAAACTGGGACTCCGCCGAGGGGCAGTTCCTGAAAGCCCTCGACCTGATGGAACAGCAGGAGAACCGGCCGGGAATAGCCCAGCAGTGCGAAACCCTGGGAGATATTTATCTAAAAAAGGAGGACATGGAGAAAGCCGAGGCGTATTTCCGCCGGGCCGCCGATTTGTTCGAGGCCATGCAGGACCCTCGCGGCGTCCGCCTGGTCCAGGACAAAATGCTTTCGATCATGGGGCATCCCAAATACCTGGAGCGGCGCAGGGAGGAACTGGAAACGGAACTGAAAGCCCCCGGCGTCGAAAAGGACGACCGCAAGAAAATCGGCCTGTTGAGCGAGTTGGGGAACGTCCATTTCATGGCCAACGATTACGACCGGGCGGCCGGCGTCCTCGAGGAGATCTGCAAGCTACAGGAAAAACTTGGCGACAAGGCCGGCATGAGCGGCGCATACGGCAATCTGGGGAGCGTTCTCATGCAAAAGGGGGACGTCAAGGGAGCCGCGGAAAATTACGGCAAGGCCGTCGTGATCAAGGAGCAGTTGCAGGACCGGAAAGGGCTGGTCGACCTGTACGGCAGTTACGCCAGCGCCCTGCTCATGGACGGCAAACTGACCCAGGCCGAACAGACAATCAAGAAATCCCTCAAGCTCAATCAAAAGGACGACAACAGCGAGGGGTTGGTGGCGGATTACCGCAACATGGGCAATCTCTGCCTGCAAAAGACCGACTGGGCGGGCGCCGAGCAGAATTATTTAAAGGCCCTGGGCTTGAACGAGAAGGCCGGTAACAGACGGGAGATGGCCGAGGACTACCGTAATCAGTTCAACCTGTATGCGCAAAAGGAAGACTGGGGCCAGGCCGAAAAATACGCCCTCAAGGCCTTGGAAGTGTCCGACGAACTCAAGAGTCAGCGTAACGCGCTCCATGATTGCCGGAACCTGGCCCGGGTCTATGCGGGTAAAAAGGACCGCCGGAACGTGGACCGGTATTGCCAACGATCGCTTGAAATAGCCCAGGCGCTCAATGACCCGACGGAAATCCGGACGGACTACAGGAGTCTGGGGCAACTCGCCTTGGAGCGGGGGTATCGCGAAAAAGCCGAGCAGTATTTTCAGAAAGCCTTCGACATTTCCAAGTCGCGGGGGGACAAAAAGGAACTGGCCGAGGATTACCGGCGCCAGGGCAACTTGTATTTTCAGAACGGGTTCCGCGACAAAGCCGAAGCCAGTTATTTGGAGGCTTTGCAATTGACCCGCGAGGCCGGGGACCAATTGGGCGAGGCCAAGGATTGCGCCTATTTGGGAAATTTGAATTTCAAGGGCAAGAAGTACGCTCAGGCGGAGAGCTACTTTGAAAACGCCTGCCGGATTTTTCGCGAAACGAAAAGCCTCGTCAACCTCGTTCAATTACATATGACCGTGTCCAAAATGAACTTGATCGACTCCCAGAAAGAGCCGTGCAAACGGCACATGGAAATAGCTCGAGACCTGTCCAACGAACTCGGAAATCCCGAGCACTTGACGCGTTCGATCGCGGAAATTGAAAAAATGCTCAAGGAGATCGATAAGATTTAATGCCTGTCAAAAAAAGATAAAATTCAATGTCCGTCAAAATATGATCGGATAGACCGCTTGCGCCAATAATAATATAAGAACAATTCCTTGGTTTTGTGTCCTCTAAATGGAAACGAGGATGTTCGGAATGCGATTTCAAGTTCAATATCACTTATAAGATATTTCTGGAGCCCGGTTTATTCCCTGTAGGGCAAACCCGAACGGGATTTTTTATATTTTGTTATTTAAAACAATTGGTTATGGCGTGTCTTTTCGGGGGCGCTACGAGGGAAGGGGGGCCCATCCCGGCCGGAGGTTATCCTGTTTTTCCCCCAGTTTATTCACAGGGATGCAACGGTAGAATATTTTCTTGACAAATTGTGGACAGGGAATATAATTTCCCACATCGAGGGTCAAAGGACACCGGTTAAGTTTGCTCAAAGTTGGCTCGTCAGCCTCAAGCTAGGGAATTCTCTGCAAACCCTATGAAAGTCACCTACAGCCCGCAAATAATGGAAGAAGCGGTGTTCAGGCACCTGAACCACCTCGAAAGATCCGGGCATCGCTCCTACTACGACGAATACCATTCCCTCGCGGACCCCATCTACGAACTCCCCGAGGACGACCGCGAAGAGGCTTTCGAAAAAGTCAATAAATTATTCTTCCTTGAAAAACTCGGCTTGGGCGACTACCTGGTCCGCGCGTTGGAAGCCTGCGGATTGATCCCCAAAAAGCAACGCTCCCCCAGGAGGGTCGACGCCGAGTTGCAAAGACCGGAAGCTTCCGCCGATGGCGCCATGCAGGGCCAGGCCGTTGCGGCGGAAGGCGGCGATGAAGAGGCCGCGTCCCGGGCCGCGACCGCGGTGGCGGCCCCAGCGCAAAAATCCGAGGATGAGATCGAATACGACCTCGCCCGCCATTTTGAGGAAAAAATCAAGGAGGTCGTCGTCAAGAGGGCGATCAACAAGGTGGACGAGGGTTCCAACGTTTTGAACCGGATTTCCGGTCTCCCCGTAATAGAAGTTAGATTGTTGGCCAGCCGTTTCTCCAACCCCGACGAGTTCTCCGAGCTCGAATCCTTCCTTATTCACGAACTCATGCACGCCAAGGACATGGTCGATCCGGACTTCGACTATGAGGACTCCTTTATCCCCGGCAATCCCTCGGTGAAAAACCTGATAACGGCCCGGTTCCGGCTACTGTGGAACATTTATGTCGATGCCCGGCTGTCCCGAAAAGGGATCAAGTCCGTGATGTCCCGGGAAGCCCGGTATAGGGAGTTTGACAACTATTACCGAAAGATTCCCGAAAAACAAAGGCGCGGTATTTTCGAGGGACTGTGGAAAGCGGAAAAGTTTACCCACGAGGAGATTTTGTCCATGGCCACGGACCTCGAGACGTTGATGAGTAGATACGTCGAGTACGACGAGTCCTTCACCGAGGAGGACCGCGAATATATTCATTTGCCGGGGTCGCCCTGTCCGTTGTGCAAGTTCCCCACGTATAACTGGGTGGACGATCCCGAAAGCATTTGCGATGAAATGGTCGTCGAGGCGATTAAAATCGATTTCCCCGATTGGGAGAGCAAGGACGGCGCCTGCGACAGGTGCGTCGAGGTTTACGAGTTGAGATCTGGCGGCTAAAAGGAGTTTTTTTTTAGGGAAGTCTTGGTTTTGTCCGTATAAATTCGAAATAGAAAGGAGGCTGTATCGGTCATTTTTTTGTGAAAGCGTGCCGAGAGGCGCGCTTTGTGGTTTGTAGTTCATTTTTATCTCTTAAATATAAGGGAGGGCAAGTATTATGCGATTGAATCGAAGGAAGTTCTTGCAGGTGAGCGCTGGCGTAGCGACGGCTATGGCGCTTTCGAGCAAGAAGGTCGGCGCGCAGTTGAAGCCGGTGGTGAAGGTCGGGAACCCGTTGGA
>JACQQK010000037.1 GCA_016207065.1 Nitrospinota bacterium | reverse complement strand
GCGGAACTGGTTCTCCAGGGACTCGCCCACCGCGCGGACGCGCCGGTTGCCGAGGTGGTCGATGTCGTCCACGTCGCCGATCCCGTTCCTGAGGTCCACGAGGTATTTGACCACCGCCACCAGGTCCTCCAGCGTCAGCAGGCGGTTCTCGAGGGGGATGTCGAGCCCGAACTTCTGGTTCATCTTCATCCGTCCCACGACGGACAGGTTATAGCGTTTGGGGCTGTGAAACAGGCTCCAGAACAGGGTCTTGGCGATCTCCGTGGTGGGCGGATCGCCGGGACGCAGGCGCTTGTAGATCTCGCGGATGGCTTCGTCCTGCGTGGTGATTTTCGCGGCCAGGATGGTGTCGCGTATGGACGTGTCCGGCGATTCCTCGTCGATATGCAGGATCTGGATTTCGGAAATCCCGTGCCGCTCGATCAGGTTGAGCGTCTCCTGGGCGATTGCCTGGTTGCCGCCAAAAACGACCTCGCCGGTCTTTTTGTCGACGATCTCGTCGAACAGGAAACACCCGATCAGGCTCTCCTTGTCGATTTCGACTTTCTGGGACGCCTTGCCAAGGCGCGCGATTTTTTTCTTGATGACCGGGGTGATCTTCTTCTGGGCCTTGATGATCGGTTCGTCGGTCTTGGGGTCCACGATGTCTTCCAGGACCTTGAAGCCGGTCAACAGGCTCTTCACGCTACAGTAATACCGGCCGTCCTTGGGGTCGCAGGAAATTTTCTCGATTTCGTAAAAAGCCTTGAGGACGGAGCTGATGTCCATCCCGAACGCGTTGAGCAGGACGGTCGCGGGCAGTTTCCGCCGGCGGTCGATCTTGACGTGGAGGATGTCTTTCACGTCGAACTCGAAGTCGATCCAGGAGCCGCGGTCGGGAATGATCCGCGCGGAATACAGGAACTTGCCGCTGACGTGCGATTTGCCCTTGTCGTGGGAGAAAAAGGCCCCCGGCGAACGGTGCATCTGGCTGACGATCACCCGCTCCACGCCGTTGATCATGAACGTCCCGGTGGGGCTCATGGTGGGCATCTCGCCGAGGAAAATCTTCTGCTCCTTGACTTCCCGGACGGAGTTGACGACGACATGGGCCACCTTATGCTCCTGAAGCGTCTTCAGGACGTCCGCGGAGATTTCAGTCCGGGCGGGGACAAGCATTTTCCCGGTCTGGGGATTCTTCACTTCCTCGACGATCACTCTCCCGGCAAGGTCCTTGAACGCCTTGGGCGTCAATTCGACGCGCTCGCGGTCGAAAAGGACCATCCGCACCATGATCTTGATGGGGTCGGCATAGGTCAAGCCCTTCTGCCGACACTCGCTCATCTTGAACTTCTCCTTGTAAAACGTTTCCTGGCCGCACTTGTCGCAGATCACGCCCTCTCCGCCCAAGTCCTTGTATTCGCCGCAACCGCACTCCCAGATGCCGATCTCGTAACCGACATATTCGAGCCGGGCGTTGATGTTCAGGTCCGAGATGGGGAAAACATCGCTAAACACTTCCTCGAACCCCCTGACTTCGCGGTCCTTGGGACTACGGTCGATCTGAAGGAAGGACTCGAAGGACTTCTTTTGGATCTCGATCAGGTTGGGGATTTGAATAACCGAAGGAATTCGGGCGAAGTTCATCCGCTCCCTGGATTCTACCTGGGATCGTTCGGTGTTTATTTTTGAGGACATAGGCCGCCGTTTGATTTATTGGTGAAGTTGCGAAAGGTTTGGCGAAACGGATCCAAACGAGACTATTTAATCTCGACCTTTCCGCCGGCGGCTTCGATCAACTTTTTAATCTGATCGGCTTCTTCCTTCTTGACGTTTTCCTTCACGGTCTTGGGAGCTCCCTCGACCAGGTCCTTGGCGTCTTTCAACCCCAGGCCGGTGACCGCGCGGACTTCCTTGATCACCTGGATTTTCTTGTCGCCGGCGTCGGCGAGCACGACGGTGAACTCGGTCTTCTCGGCGGCCGGGGCGGCTCCGCCGGCCTGGCCTCCCGCCATGGGCATCGCGATAGTCGCCGCGGCGGCGGTGACGCCGTATTTCTCTTCCAGTTCTTTAACGAAATTCGACATCTCCAACACGGTCATGTTGTCGATAAAGGAGATCACTTCCTCTTTTGTTGCGGCCATACATCCTCCTAAAGAAAAAATTTAAAAGTTTTCCGTTAATCGTTGTTGAATGTTCCCCAGGTCCCAAGCCGGAGCGCGGGCCCCCTGGAACCCGGCGGATCAACCGCCGGACTTTTCTTTCTTGTCCTTGATCGCCTCCAGCGTGCCGACCAGTTTTTGGAGCAGGCCGTTCAGGACCCTCGCGAAATTGGTCGTCGGCCCCTGGAACGTGGACAACATCCGGGCGATCAAAACCTCCTTCGAGGGCAGGTCGGAAAGGGCCTTCACCTCGTCCGGGGAAATCCGCTTCCCCTCGACGACCCCGCAAATGACCTCGGGTTGCTTCTTGACGTCGGCCTTGGCGAACTCGGTCAAGGCCTTGGCGGGGGCGACCACGTCGTCATAACTCACCACCAGCGACACCGGCCCCTTGAAGTGGGAGTCCAGGACCTCCAGGGAGGTGTTCTTGGCGGCTTTGCGCGCCAGAGTGTTCTTCACGACCAGAAAATCGACCGACCTCTGCCGCATGTGTTTCCGCAAAAGCGTGAGTTCCGGCGCGGTGATCCCCTGGTAATTGGCCACGACCGCGGACTTGGCCCTCGAAAACTTGTCGTTCAACTCTTTTATCGAACTGTCTTTTGCAGGCGTTGGCAAGATGAATGCTCCCTTCCTTTCTCGATTTGATGACCGCCAGGCCCTCGGTCGGCCCCGGACGGCCTTGGCTTACGCGGCGGCGTATTCCACCCGGATGCCGGGCCCCATGGTGGTGGAAATAAAAACTCCCTTGACGTACGTGCCCTTGCTGGAGGACGGTTTCAAACGTAGCAAAAGGGCCAGGACGGCGTTCACATTTTCCTCCAGGTCGTCCACCGCAAAACTGGCCTTGCCCACCGAGGCGTGCACGATCCCCGCCTTGTCCACGCGCACGTCCACCTTGCCCGCCTGGATCTCCTGGATGGCCTCCTTGACGTTGAAGGTCACGGTGCCGGTCTTGGGGTTCGGCATCAGGCCCCGGGGACCCAGGATTTTCCCAAGCCGGCCCACCACGCCCATCAGGTCCGGAGTGGCCACCACGCGGTCGAATTCCATCCATCCGCCCTGGATCTTGGCCACCAGGTCGTCGGCGCCGACAAACTCCGCCCCGGCCTCGCGGGCCTCTTTTTCCTTCTCGCCCTTGGCAAAGACCAGGACCCGGAACCTCTTCCCGGTGCCCTTGGGCAGAACGACGCTGGCCCGGATGTTCTGGTCGGCCTTGCGGGGGTCGACCCCCAGCCTCACCGCGATATCGACCGACGAGTCGAACTTGGTGAAGGCCGTCTCCTTGGCTATCCGCAGGGCCTCTTTCAAATCGTATTTCCTGGCGGGGTCTACCTTTTCAAACGCCGCCTTGAATTTCTTCCCCATCTTTGACATAACCGATCGTCTCCAACTATTTAAATTACCCTTCGACCTTGAGGCCCATGCTCCGCGCGGAACCGGCGATGATGTTCATCGCTTTTTCGACATCGTAACAATTCAGGTCGGCCATCTTGGTTTCCGCGATTTTCCTGACCTGCTCCCGGGTCACCGCGCCCACGAAGTTCTTGCTGGGGTCGGACGAGCCCTTGGCGATCCCCGCCGCCTGTTTCAACAGGACCGTGGCCGGAGGGGTCTTCGTGATGAAGGTGAAACTCCGGTCCGAATAAACCGTGATGATCACCGGAATGATCGTCCCTTCCTGCCCCTTGGTCTTGGCGTTGAAGGCCTTGCAGAACTCCATGATGTTGACGCCCTTCTGCCCCAAGGCAGGCCCCACCGGAGGGGAAGGGGTCGCCTGGCCCGCCGGGATTTGCAACTTGATCTGTCCTGTCACCTGTTTTGTCGCCATTATCCGAAAACCTTTCCGTTCGCGTTCGTATCGCTCGCGCCGTTCGCGCTCAAACCTTTTCTATCTGCGGGAATTCCAGCTCCACCGGCGTCGCGCGGCCAAATATGGAAACCATGACCTTCACCTTGCCCTTGTCGGGGTTGACGTCATCGACAATGCCGTTGAAGTTGACGAAGGGTCCCTCGATGACCCGCACGCTCTCGCCCTTCTCGAAGGAGAACTTGGGCTTGGGCCGCGCCGACTCGCCCTTGATCTGGTCCATGATGTTCTTGATCTCGTCCTCGCTGAGAGGCACGGGGGTGCTCCCCCCGCCGAGAAACCCCGTCACTTTCGGGGTGTTCTTGATCATGTACCAGATATCCTGGTTCATCTCGATATTGATCAGGATGTAACCGGGGAAAAACTTGCGGGACGTGATCTTCTTCTTGCCCTGACGGATCTCGACCACT
>JACQQK010000036.1 GCA_016207065.1 Nitrospinota bacterium | reverse complement strand
GGCTTCGACGGGAGTTAAGAGACGAAAGTCGCATGCACGGGATGCCGTTGGCCCGTGAAAAAACGGCAAAAACATAATCGCCAACGATTATGAAGTAGCAGTAGCCGCCTAACAAAATAAAGCGGTTACCGTCCTTTCCTTCTTCGTCCGCGGGGGGGAAAAGGGCGTCATTCAGCGGACTGGTCCGACCCGTATGTCTCGGGCGGTGAGGACGAGAACTTACGAGACTGGCGCTTGTTTAATCCCGCCCGCGGGAGTTGACCGGCGCGAGATTCCAAACGCGGGATAAGCATGTAGACGCTTTCTGTTGAAGACTTTCGGACGGGGGTTCAATTCCCCCCGCCTCCACCAATTCTTTGTTTCGGCAACCGCTCGCGGTTGCCGGAACTTCGCCTGGGCAAGCCCCGCGCAAACAAGGCGAACCCGCCGTCCCAAAACCATGAAACCGCGGATCACCTTGCTGACCCTGGGCGTCGACGACTTGGAAAAGTCGTTGCAATTTTATCGCGACGGTCTGGGGTTGCCGACGCAGGGGATTGTCGGCCAGGAGTTTGAATACGGCGCAGTCGCTTTTTTCGATCTGCAAAACGGATTGAAACTTGCTCTGTGGCCGAGAAAAAGCATTGCCCGCGACTCGGCCATTCCGCTTCAATCGCCGAGCGCCACGGAATTGACCATCGGCCATAACGTCGGCAGTAAAACAGAGGTGGATGCGGTCATGCGACAAGCCGAAAAAGCGGGAGCCAGGGTCGGCAAACCCGCCGAGGATACATTCTGGGGCGGTTACGCTGGCTATTTCCAAGACCCCGACGGACATCTCTGGGAAATCGCCTGGAACCCGCATATGGAGATTCGGGACTGACCGCGAACTCCATTTCCGAAACGTCGGACAAGTCCCACATCCCCCCAAGCATCGCCCTTGGCGAGTCGAAATAGCCATTGCATTCCGTTCCCTGGAAAAAGCCGCCTAAGGCCGACAACAACGCTTATATTTGAGTCCACTCCCACATGGACACGGTTCGTTTGCCCCGATCTTGCGTTGCGCCCGCGCGGCCGCGATGCGCTGTCGACGCAACAACGAACCGGCGTGGCGAATACGGGCAATTTCGGCATCGGACAAGCCTTTGAGATCGACGTACCGCCAATGCATCTCCGACAAAATCTCTCCCGCCGAATATTCAAGCTCAACCATTAATCGGCTCTGCTCGTCATGCGCCGCAACCACCTCTCGGGCATGCTCCAGCGCGACTGCCGCATTACGCGGCGCGGACGAAGACCAAGACCAGATCGTGAACGCATGCTTTCCAAATGTTGAAACCGGCCGGGCGCGGCCAAGCGCGACGTTATCGCGTAATTGCTGGTCTATCGTCCGTGCAATCTTCTTGCGGAGGTCGCCCGCGGCATCGAGCAGAAAGCTTGCAAGTTGAGAACGCCCTGGCTTCGACGATACCGCCAGAAACTCGACGATTTCCGCTAAACGCGCCGGCATCTCCTGCCTTGGCGGTACAGGAGTCTCGCCTTGCATAATTGCATCGTAGTACTTGTCGATGGGCGTCCGGTAACCATGGAAGGTAAGTTTATCGGCAGTTTGGGAGCTCGCTAGCTTGGTAGCATACTGTCCGTAATTATTATGGGTAATGTACAGGCCAAGGTGGTCCATCTCATCGTCCAGGTCGACGAGTTCGGTATGCGCGGCGCGCATCCGTTGCTCGACGAAGTGGAGGAACACAAGCGGGTTATGGAATAAATCTGCGTAGACACGTAAATCATCGATCGACAAAACCCACACAGAACGTTGACCCACATCGATACCAACTTGTCGGAGGCGCTGAGCGCGGGCGGCGAGTTCGGTGAATGCGTCCAGCGTGACTGCGCACACAGTCACATGCCGGAAATTGGAGCGACGCAATCGGCCAATTTCGTTGTGGTTTGAGTCTGCAATCGACACCTCAGCCGCGCTTTCGAGGTAGTCTACGAAGCGGCTACCCTGCGATGCGGGATTTTGCACAAGGTTCTTGAGCGAGGCGATGTGAGCCGGAAGGTCGGTGGCTGGCGAGGTGTAGGTAAACGCCCCAGATTTTACCTCGATGACGAACAGGTGATCATCATAAATCAGCAGACCGTCAGCCTCGTGCCACTGTATCGACCCACTACCCACTTTCCATCGGTAGTACACTGGCCGGTAGACGCAGGCGCCTGGCGATAGCCGTTCAAGATAAGTGAACGGAATCTTTTCCGAGACGGTTTTCTGTCGATCATTCCAAGTTTGCGTGTAGTCTGGAGCCAACCGGAAGATTGCGCGCTGGAGAACCCGGTAAAAGTTGTCGAACAACGCGAACTTGTCGAAACACAGGATGTGTCCGTCTAATCGAAGGAAGGGACGCTTCATCGTTGGCCAGACCCGCAGTGGCCAGCCGCGGAACTGACCGGGAGCGAAGAACTCCCGTTCCTCGCCGGGTGACCAAGCAAGCTCATCGAGCAACGCCTTCGGGAGCCTAGTGATTTTCTCAACGTCGAATAGGTCGAGGCCGAAGATCTCGCCTGTAACTTTGTCGCGTCGTACGGCGAGCTCCGGGTCTTCAAAGATCTTGTCCCGCAAGACATCAAGGTCAGCGATATCAGTCTTCTCCGACAGCTTCGACGCACGGTCAATCGTATCGTTCCTGAAATGCTCCATGTCCATTAATGCATCGTGTAGCCCGCGTGTAAGTTTCGCCAAGATCTTGTCGAGTTCTGCGACAAGCGTTGGGGCGTCGATTCCGAAGAGGCAAAACAGCACATCCGAATGCGGTGTCAATACATCGAGTAACGCCTGCCGCTCGTGAGGGGTATAGCGCTTGCCGCGCACAATCATCCACAGGGACTCCGCCCGAAACCGGAATTCCTCCAACTCCATGTCGAGGTTAGGGTCTTGTACACGAAGACGAGCCGTCAGGCATATTTGGTAATCAAGGAGCTGGGTGAAGAGTGTTCGCACGTCACCCAAGAGAATGGTTACGTAAAATAATTTCTGTAAAAAGAGGTGGCAAGTTAGGCCACCGTTTGCTTCGATAAAAAAGTAAACGCTGATTTATTTTTTTAAAGGAGACAAACGATGACCCAAAAACATGATGACAAGCTCGTGGATTTAGC
>JACQQK010000034.1 GCA_016207065.1 Nitrospinota bacterium | reverse complement strand
GCTGAGGGCGGTGAGGAAACACACGGCGCCGACGTTGCCGTAGGCTCCGGCGAGGCCCGCCATCTTGCCGGTGAGGTCCTTGCGGATCAGGGGGACCATGGAGAAGCAGGCGCCGTTTCCCGCCTGCAGGAAGACCGAGCAGGTCATGGCCAGGCCGATGGCGCCCCACACCGGCCATTCCGGGCCGATGCCGCCCATGAAGCCATAGGAGACGCAACTGCCCAGGACCAGGACGATCAGGGTCCGCCTGCGCCCAAACCTGTCGGACAGCCAGCCGCCGCTGGGCCGGGTGACGAGGTTCAGGAACGCGAAACTCGACCCGAGCGCGCCCGCGGCCGCGACCGAAAGGCCGAAGGTCGATTCGAGGAACTGGGGGAACATGGAGACGACCGCCAGCTCGGAGCCGAACGTGAGGGCGTACACCAGGCTCAAAATGGCGATCCGCCGGTACTCGTACTTTTTTTCCTCCGGGACGTCCTCCGGCGGTCGCGGCAGGTCAAGCTGGACGCATTGATAGGCGTTGTACGCATAGACGGCCACGAGCGCTCCCATGAGCAGGAGGGCCCACGCGGAGGTCAGGAGCGGCAACGGGTGGCCGGACAATTTCCAGACGAACGCGAGGAGCGCGCCGTAAAGCGGAAACAACGTAAGGATTTGCAGGACCAGGTCGGAGCGCGAGGAGACCTCCATCGAGACGCTCAGCCCGATCTCGAAATCCTTGGATTTTTCCGTCAAGTCCCGGGCGAATTTGAAGTAGACGAAGGCCCATATGAGGCACAGGAGGCCGGAAAACGCCGTGGCGACGCGCCAGCCGACGTCCTGCGGGAACAGGAGGGCGATCGGCGGCAGGGAGAACGCGGCCGCCGCGGCCCCGAAGTTCCCCCAACCGGCGTAGATGCCCTGGGCCGTCCCCATCTTCTCCGGCGGGAACCACTCGGCGATCATCTTGATGCCCACGACAAACCCGGAACCGGCCACGCCCATCATGAGCCGGGAAAAAAGGAACTCGCCGAAGTCGTTGGACAGCGAAAACAGGAAACACGACAACGCCGAAAACGCCAGCAGGAAGGAAAAAACGGTCCGCGGGCCGTGCCGGTCCACCAGCGAACCGATCACGATACGCGCGGGTATGGTCAAGGCCACGTTGCAGATCATCAGGATGTCGATCTGCTGTCGGCTGAGCCCCCTCGCCGCCATGAGGGTGGTGTTGAAGGGGGCCATGTTGAACCAGGCGACGAACGTCAGAAAAAAGGCGATCCACGTCAGGCGCAGGATGCCTTGTTGCTTTCCGCTGAAACCGAACATTAATCCCGGCGTATTTCCGGCTTAGGGGATAGGCCTGTTGGACATGAGTTGATGGGACTTGACGACGCCGCGGTTGTCAAACACGACGATCAGGTCCTTGGAAAAATCCTGGCCGAGGGAATGGTACTCGTTGTATTCGTATGTCCACATGGGGTCGCCGTTTTGAATGCCCGTTTTGAAGGGAGCGCCAAACAGTTGCTCGATTTCGCTCCGGGTCGTTTTGCCGTTCTGGATTTTATTGACCGTCGCAAGGTCGAAATCCTTGCCCACTCTCGCGCAACCCGAAAATACCAAAAAGGACGCCAACGCTAACAAGCTTATCAGTGTTTTCTTCATTTTCGCATCTCCTGTCGGACCTGTGGTTGTGGCAATTTGAATATGGGAGTCGACCGTCCCGTTATCGGCTAGAGCGGTTGAAAATGGGCTCGGGAGCGCAACGCCCGTGACCGGCGTTGCGTCGCGGCAAGAACGATTTTTTTGAATTTTATCATGTCCGGCGGAAATTACAACCGGCCAGCGCGCCGCCGGACCCAGTGCCGCCTCCCGGCGGTCGCGTCAGCGCCGCGTTGCCGCCGGATTCGCGCCCGGGCATCTCAGGTTACGACGATATTGTATTTTTCCTGGTGCAGTTTCGGGTTGACGACGAGGACGATCTCGACGTTGTATTTTCTCTCCATTTCCTCAAGATAGGCGTTTTCCTCCTCGATCAGCAGGTCGTAGATGGTCGCGTGCGTCTCCGCTGTAATGGTCCTCCTGCCCAGGTTGTTTCCGCCGATGCGCTGGATGGCGCGGATGATCTCGTAACAGACGGTGGTCGGCGATTTGATGTAGCTCTTGCCTTCGCAATAGGAGCAGGGGTCGCAGAGGGTCTGGATCAGGCTTTCCCGGACCCGTTTGCGGGTCATCTCCACGAGTCCCAGCTCGGAAATTTTAAGGATGTTGGTGCGCGACCGGTCGGGCTTGAGGGCCTGGGTGAGGGCGTTCCAGACGGTTTCCTTGCTTTCCTCCTTGGTCATGTCGATGAAGTCCACGATGATCAGGCCGCCGATGTTGCGCAGGCGGAGCTGATAGACGATTTCCTTGACCGCCTCCAGGTTGGTTTTGAGGATGGTTTCCTCCGGGTCGGTGTGGCCCACGAAT